>JACMLI010000656.1 GCA_014379705.1 Gemmatimonadaceae bacterium | reverse complement strand
GGGCGAGGCGGCGAATGGCCTCACGCAGCGCCGGCTCCACGCGCTGGCGCAATCCCTCGTTGGCATAGCCGACCCACGACAGCGCTGCCTCGAGGTCGAAGGGGCCGTCCAGGGGCGCCCCGTCGGCGTCGGTCAGGACCACGCCGAGCTGTTCGGCGATGAGCGCGGTGCAGAGGTCGTAGGGGTGACAACAGAGCGGCAGCGGCACGCCGCGCGCCGCGAGGATCGGCGCCATCTCCGGCCTCAGGTCGGCGACGAAGCGGTCATGCCCCATCGCCAGCTCGTACAGCTGGCCCCCGGTGGACATGTACTGGTCCTCGAAGCACGCCGCCTTTCCCGCCACGGGCGGACCGAGCACCTGGGTCACGAGGGCATCGTCGATGGCCGCGAGCACGTCACGCGCCCCGGGGAAGAAGCGCACCACGGAACTGAACCCGTGTGCGATCGTGTCCGCCTGCGATGGTCGTGGGGTGAATCCGTTGACCTCACCCGACACGCGATTGCGTCGACGCGCGAATGACCCTTCCCCGCGCACGGCCCACAACTGGTCGCTCAGGTGCTGCTTGACGAGCGGGATCTCCGTCTGCACCGCGAGGACGATGTCGCGAAGCCGCGTCGCGGGCCCGCGGTTCGGGGCGACTCCCGTGAGCACCCACGCCGGGCGCTTCTGGTACATGAGGCCGCGCGTGCCATCGATCGGGTCCACGAGCACACGCCAGGGACAGGCCCCTTCCGCGATCCCGTGCGGCAGGCCGATGCCTCCCGGCGGCAGCCCTTCGGCCAATACCCACAGGGGCTCGTCGCGCGCGACATCCAGCAGCCCCTCGACGAGGGTCTCCTCGCTCACGCGGTCGATGGCGTAGATCGTGTCGCCATCGTCGTCGCGGTCCACAGCGGCAAGGGCGGCAGACGCCTGCGCTTCGGACGCCGCTACGACCGCATCGCGGATGCGATCGTGCAGTGCCAGGATCGGCGCGAGCAAGGCGCGCGCGTCAGGCATGCGGGGCGGCGTGACGGTAGTGTACGCCGCTCACGGCGCGAAGCTCGGCGGCCTTCTCCTCGGGCGCCGTGTCGTTCAGGAAGTTCCCGCCGCCGATCTCCGGGCCGGCGAGGTACTTGAGCAGGCCCGGCTTGCGCAGCGGCGGGTGCACCTGGATGTGGAAGTGGAAGCCCGGGTGAGGCAAGCCGTCGGTAGGCGCCTGGTGGAGGACCATCACGTAGGGAAAGGCCATGCGCCACAGGTTGTCCATGCGCGTCAGCGTTTCTCGCAGGGTCGCGGCGAAGTCCTCACGTTCGGCCGGCGTGAGGTCGGCGACGCTGGCCCGCGTGGCGCGCGGAACGATGTACGTCTCGTACGGATAGCGCGCGAAGTACGGGACAAAGGCGAGGGACTGGTCACGCGCCGTCACGACGCGGCGTCCGTCGGCTTCTTCGGCGGCGGCGATGTCAGCCAGGAGTGCGGTGCCGTGTGCCGCGTGGTGCTCGGCGGCCGCCGCGGCCTCTACCTCGATGGTCCTGAACACGAAGTTCGTGGCGTATAGCTGGCAGTGTGGATGCGGATTGCTCACGCCGACGACCTCACCGCGGTTCTCGAACATCAGCACGTGGTTCACGGGCGACATCGCCCCGAGTTCGAGATACTGCTCGCTCAGCGCATCGAGGAGCGACACCACCTCGGCGTGGGAGAGTTCGGCAAGCGAGAGGTCGTGGCGGGGCGTGTAGCAGACGACGCGAGACAGCCCCTCGGCGCGTGTGGCACGGAACATCTCATGAGAGGGGGGCTCCGGCTCCGGCGCGGAGGGCGCGACGCACGGGTGGTCGTTGTCGAAAGCATACACACCTGCATAGGTCGGATTGCGTTTCCCCGAAACACGCGCATTCCCGGGACACAGGTAGCAGTCGTCGACGTACGGCGCGGCCGCACTACGAGCGTCGCCGACGGTCTCGCCGAGCCACGGACGGTGATGGCGGTGCGAGGAGATCACGACCCACTCGCGCCGCAGGGGATGCCATCGCTGTTCCCATGCCATGGGGGGAAGTATGGACGAGGTGGACGAGATAGACGAGGTGGACGAGGTGGACGAGGTGGACGAGATAGACGAAAGCACCAGGACCCTTTGGGCCCGCGTCTACCCGGCTCGTCTGCCTCGTCCATCTCGTCCATCTCGTCCATCTCGTCCATCCGTCCAGGTGTGACGCCAACCCGACCGGGCGGGTCTCCCGAATACAGGCCTTGCTCCGGGCGACTCTATTCCCCAATTTCGCTGGCACGGCCCTTTCCCCGATTCGGGGCAATCCATGACAAACCACGCTCACCTCACCTTCATCCTCCGCCGATCCGGCCCGCGCGCAAAGACGCGCGTGTCTGGCATCCGCGACGGAATGACCATCGCGGAGACGTACGCCCGCGGAGGACGAGCACCCTAGGGTTCCAGGATTCGATGTCGTGATCCGGCCTTTCGGGTGCAGCACACCTGAAAGGCCTTTTCCATTCCCACCGGATCACGCGATGAACCAGGACATCATTTCGAGATACATCGGCCAGCCGGCGGTCCTCCCACCCACGCTACGGGCCCAGCTCGAGCGCGCGTGGGGCAGCGATCCCGTGCAGCTCTATGCCTACGGCGACCTCGACGCGGGGCTGCGTCTCTCCGGCCACTGGATCGCGTTAGGCTCCCGCCACGTGGCGCTCGCCCGTCCCGGGAAGAACGGGGATTGGGACGTGCAGTCGGTGGAGCGGTCGCGCATCCAGGCGGTCAAGGAAGCGCCGGGCCTGAGCGCCAACACGCTACGGCTCCTTGGTGCACCCGATGACCCGCCGATGCTCGTCGCCCGGTACACGCAACGGCAACGCGGCGCGTTCGAGAACATCCGCTTCGTGCTCGAGGAGGCGCTCGAGGGCCGCGCAGTGCCCGCCGACGACGCGGACCGCATGTATGCGGACGCTGTGGCGCGCCCAGTGCGTGATGCACAGGCCCTCGTGTCGGGGCGCAGCTCGACCGTGGTGTTGCGGTTGCTCAGCTACCTCAGGCCCTACCGCAAGTCGCTGTTCCTCGGCATGGGTTCGGCGGCGATGATCACGGGGGTCAGCCTCGTCCCGCCCTACCTGGCGGGATACGTGATCGACAACGTCGTGCGCCCCGCGCAGGCAGGGACGCTCGATCGTGCCACGGCGTTCCGGATGGCGTGGATCGCGGTGGCGGCGATGGGTCTCGTCTACATCGTGCGCCAGGCGTCGGCCGTCGTTCGGCTCCGATTGATGTCGGTGGTCGGTGAGTGGGTCGCGCGCGACCTGCGCACGGAGTTGTACGAGCACATTCAACGACTCAGCCTCGCGTTTTTCTCGCGCAAGAAGACGGGCAGCCTGATCACGCGCGTCACGTCGGACACGGACCGGTTGTGGGATTTCCTCGCGTTCGGCGTGGTGGACGTGTCGCTGTCGCTCGTCATGCTGCTCGGCCTGTCGACCGTGCTGTTGCTGCTCGACTGGCGGCTTGGCCTCGTGATGACGCTGCCGGTGCCGGTGTTCTGCTACCTGATCTACCGGCACGGCGAGGGGTTGCAGCAGCTGTTCGTGCGGGCGTGGCGGAAGTGGTCACGCGTGACCGACGTCCTGTCGGACACGATCCCGGGCATTCGGGTGGTGAAGGCGTTCAACCAGGAGGATCGCGAGATCGCCCGGTTCGACGACCGCAACGAGGCGGTGACCGACGAGTTCAACCGCATCCACCGCAAGTGGACGACGTTCTGGCCACTGCTGATGTTCGCGGTGCACGCGACCACGCTCACGGTCTGGATCTTCGCCGTGCCCCGCTTGTTAGGCACGGGGGAGCCGCTCTCTGCGGGCGTGTTCGTCTCGTTCCTGCTGTACACCACGATGTTCATCGCGCCGATCGAAGTGATCGGGCAGATGGCGCGCACGATCAACCGGGCGACGAGTTCAGCGCATCGCGTCTTCGAGGTGCTCGACTCGGAGCCCGAGGTGCGGGACACGCAGGAGCCGGTGAAGCTCGAGCCGGTCGAGGGCGGCGTGGTCTTCGACAACGTGACCTTCGCCTACGACGGCGTGCGTCAGGTGCTCAAGGGCGTCTCGTTCGCGGTGCAGCCCGGAGAGCTGATCGGGCTCGTCGGCCCATCGGGAGGAGGCAAGTCGACGGTGGTGAACCTCATCGCGCGGTTCTACGACGCGACGGGGGGCTCGGTCCGCATCGATGGAATCGACGTGCGGCGGCTGGACACGGGACACTATCGCGAGCAACTCGGCATGGTGCTCCAGGATCCGTACCTGTTCCATGGCACGGTGCTGGAGAACATCCGCTACGGCTTGCCGGAGGCATCACTCCGGGAAGCGGTGGCGGCGGCACAGGCGGCAAATGCGCACGACTTCATTTGTCGGCTGGGCCAGGGGTACGACACGGTCGTCGGCGAGCGGGGACACACGCTCTCCGGCGGGGAGCGCCAGCGCATCTCGATTGCGCGGGCGATCCTGCACAACCCGCGCATCCTGATCCTGGACGAGGCAACGAGCAGCGTCGACACGGAGACGGAACGGGAAATCCAGGAAGCGCTGGAGCGGCTGATCGCCGGTCGCACGGTCTTCGCCATTGCGCATCGGTTGTCCACGCTGCGGAAGGCGTCGCGGTTGTTCGTGCTCGAGAACGGCCGTCTCGCCGAGGCGGGAACGCACCAGGAGTTGCTGCATATCGAGGGCGGCATCTATCGGAAGTTGTACGAGTTGCAGGTGCAGCTCGCTTAGGCGTAGGGGGCGTATGGGGCGTGTGAGGCGTTTGGGCGGGTGGGCAACACCGCCCGTCGCCCCTGCGAAGGCAGGGGCCCAGTGTCGTCAGGCTACATGACAAGGTCTTCTCACAATGGTGCAGACATGCTTCCACAACTGATTCGCTCGCCCGACGGGAGGCTCGTCGTCCTGCAACAGGAGCGGCGCATTCCCGTGCAGGTGAAACTGTGCTTCCCGTGGTCGGAGCCGCAGCGCTTCATTTCATTGCGCGACGACGACGAGAATGAGGTGGCGCTGGTCGAGGATCCCTCCACGCTCGAGCCAGCGTCACGCGGGGCACTCGACCAGGCGCTCGCCGAGGCGGGGTTCGTACTCGGCGTGACGCGCGTGGTGTCGATCGACGAAGAGGTCGAGATCCGCCAATGGGTGGTGGAGACGCAGCAGGGGTCACGCTCGTTCCAGACACACCTGGACGACTGGCCGCGGCTGCTTCCGGGCGGCGACTTGCTCGTGCGTGACGTCGCCGGAGATCTCTATCGCCTCATCGGACCGGACGCGATGGACAAACGCAGCAAGGACCTGCTGTGGTCGTTCGTCGACTGATGCGGCGGGCGGAAGCGTGGGGGAACTGAGGACACAGTGACCGCGACGGCCTTCCGGGCTGCGTCGCGTCGGGCAACCCCTCACACGTGTCCGGGAATCACCGGACAGGGAGTGCCCTTCACGACGTCGAGACTCTCACTCAGTTGGTGCTCGATGGCCCTGGGTGAGATCTCAGCCTGAGGATCGTGAACATGGACCTGCCCCGCATTCTTGTCGTCGATGACGATCCCGTCGTTCTCCGCTGGTTCGACGGGGTTCTCCACGCGACCTGCGTGGTCGTGACCGGGCCGACGGGCGTGCTGCTCATCGCGCGTGGACAGCGCGTGACCGAACACTTGCGCCACAAGATTCGCATGCACTGGTGCAGCCTCGCGGCGCAGCTCGATGTTCGCATGATCCTCCCTGCGGTGAACGCCGTGGAGGACACGTGCCTGGCCACGGCGGCCGCATGACCCGGCCGACGCGCACAGCAGAGAGCACGAGCATGAACGCGTACATCTTGCC
>JACMLI010000085.1 GCA_014379705.1 Gemmatimonadaceae bacterium | reverse complement strand
CGTCGATCAAACGGGCGGCGGGTCATCCCGGGACGAATTGCTCCAGCCGACTACCCGACTACCCGACCACCCGACCAGAATACCTGCGTGCCCGACGACCACCCGCCGCCCCCACCCCACACCCGCGCGGCCAAAAGGGCGAAACGGTCAGCCGACCGTTCGCCAGAGCCGGTTGGCGTTCCCGGAACGGTACCCGGGCACTTGTTCGTCGTGCACAAGCATGCCGCGCGGCAGCTGCACTTCGACCTGCGCCTGGAAATGGACGGCGTCCTGCGCTCCTGGGCCGTGCCGCGGGGGCCGTCGTACGACCAGGCCGACAAGCGCCTCGCCGTGAGGGTCGAGGACCACCCGCTGGAGTACGCCGACTTCGAGGGCGTCATCCCCGAGGGCAACTACGGCGCCGGTGGGGTGATCGTGTGGGACCGGGGCGAATGGGTCCCGCTCGAGGATTGGCGGGAGGGGCTCGAGAAGGGCAAGCTCCTCTTCGAACTCAAGGGTTACAAGCTCAAGGGCAAGTGGACCCTGGTGAAGATCAAGAAGACCGAAAAGGAATGGCTCTTCATCAAGGAGCGGGACGCGTACCTCAAGTCTCCCGGCGACCAGTTCGCGGAGGAGTCGGTGCTCTCGGGGCTCACCGTCGAGGAAGTGAAGACGGGGCGCTCCGACGCGAGTGCACTGCGACGCGAGGTCGAGGGGGCGGCAAAGCCCGGTCGCGTCTCGCTCGACACTGCGCACGTCATGCTCGCGGAACCTCGGGAGGGCGCGTTTACCAGGGAAGGATGGCTCTTTGAGCTCAAGATGGATGGCTACCGCATGCTTGCCGCGAAGGACCGGGGCGACGTGCAACTCGTCACGCGCAATGGCAACGACTACACGCGCGTCTTCCCCGAGATCACGAAGGCCGTGCGGGCCCTCCCCTTCGAGCAGTTCGTGATCGATGGCGAGATTGTCGTCAACGACGCGCAGGGACGCCCCAGCTTCTCCCTCTTGCAGAAACGCGGCAGCCTCTCCAACGAGACCGACATCCGGCGCATGTCGGTTGAACTCCCCACGACCTTCTACGTCTTCGACCTCCTCGGCTTCGAGCAGATGGACCTGCGCGACCTCACGCTCGTCAGGCGCAAGGGGTTCCTGCAGCGCGCGCTGCCGCCAGTTGGGGCCGTGCGCTACCTCGAGCACATCGAGACGCAGGGCGAGGCGATGCTGACGCAGGTCGGCAAGCTGGGACTCGAGGGGATCATCGCCAAGAAGGCCGACGCGCCCTATCGCGCCGGGCGCACCAGCCAGTGGTACAAGATCAAGTCGCAGCACTCCGGTGACTTCGTGATCGTTGGATTCACCGCGCCCCAGGGGAACCGGACCGGTTTTGGTGCGCTCCAGATCGGCGACTACGTCGACGGAAAGCTGGTCTACGCGGGGAGAGCCGGGACGGGCTTCACCGAGAAGCAGCTGCAGGAGGTGCACGCGATGCTCCTTCCCGACGTGCGGAGCGAACCCGCGTGCTTCGGCCCGGTGCGCGCGAAGGGACAGCCACCGCTGCCATCGGAGTCGATTCCCGAAACCGGCTCCTCCACCTGGGTCGAGCCCCGGTACGTCTGCGAGGTGCGCTACACCGAATGGACCCCGGACGGCGTGCTGCGCCACCCAGCATTCCTGCGTTTGCGCGACGACAAGCGCCCGCACGAATGCGAGCGCCAGGACTGGCGCAACGTCGACACGGGGGGCGCCCCCGCCGCCCCACACACGCCTCATACGCCTGGCGACGCCGATGCGGCCATCGACGTCGCCCCCGACCTCCCCCCCCGCGTCGTCCAGAAAACCGTCACGATCTCCAACCCGAAGAAGGTCTTCTGGCCCGCCGACAAGTACACGAAGGGCGACATGATCGAGTACTACCGCGGGATTGCCCCCTGGCTCCTGCCCTACCTCAAGGACCGCCCGGTGGTGCTCACCCGCTTTCCCGATGGCATCGACGGGAAGTCGTTCTACCAGAAGGACGCACCCGACTTCGCCCCGGAGTGGATGCGGACCGTGCCGATCTGGAGCACCGACACGAACCGCTTCATCCAGTACTTTCTCTGCGATGACATCGAGGGCCTCACCTACCTCGCGAACAGTGGCACGATTCCCCTGCACATCTGGATGAGCCGCGTAGAGAGCCTCGAACGCCCGGACTGGTGCGTCATCGACCTCGATCCCAAGGAGGCGCCCTTCTCCGATGTGGTGAGGACCGCCCTCGTGCTGCACCGGATCTGTGGCGAGATCGGCCTGCCCGACTACATCAAGACCACCGGCAAGACGGGCCTGCACATCATGATCCCCCTCGGCCGGCAGCTCACGTACGAGCAATGCCGCACGTTAGGCGAACTTCTCGCGCGGCTGGTGATCAAGGAGCTCGGCGACATCACGACGATCACGCGTCACGTGACGCGCCGGGGTGACAAGGTCTACCTCGACTACCTGCAGAACCGGCACGGCCAGTTGATCGTGTCGCCGTTCAGCGTACGGCCGCTCCCGGGCGCCACCGTCTCCATGCCGATCACGTGGGATGAGGTGAATCAGGACCTCGACCCGCGCACCTTCACGATCATGAACGCCGTCGATCGGATGACGACGCTCGGCGTTGATCCGGTCCGTCCCGTCATCGACGAAAAGGCCGATCTCTCCGCCGCCATGACGCGCCTCGCAGCCATCATGGCGGGATAGCGTGGCCGCGCCTGAACGCGTCTCGTCCATACCGCGTGTCGAGCGCGGGATTCGCTCGGCGCAGGCCGGGATCCTCGTCAACGCCACGCTCGCCATCACCAAGCTCGTGGCCGGCGTCGTGGGGAACAGCTATGCGCTGGTGGCCGATGCCGTGGAGTCCACCGCCGACATCTTTTCTTCGTTGATCGTGTGGGGCGGCCTCCACGTGGCGAGCCGCGAGCCGGACGAGGCGTATCCATTCGGCTACGGTCGCGCCGAGACACTCGCCGGCGCGGTGGTCGCGATCATGCTCGTGGGCGCGTCGATCGG
>JACMLI010000655.1 GCA_014379705.1 Gemmatimonadaceae bacterium | reverse complement strand
TTCGCGCACGGCGCCCCGCCCGCCCTCGCGCGACAGCACGTAGCGGGCCGCCTGGGCACCATCAGCGGACGCGTTGGCCACGGCGACCGGGAGCCCGACGGCCCTCATGGGCCCCACGTCGGGGAGGTCGTCACCCACAAAGGCCATGTCGGCAAGCGTCATGGTGTGGCGTTCCGCGAGCCGGCGCAGCGCCGGGAGCTTGCGGGCGTGGGTATCCTGGAACAGGTCGTCGACGCCGAGCTCCTTCGCACGCAGCGACACGCTCTCGGAGACGCGCCCCGTGACGATCGCCACCTTGATCCCGGCCTGCTGCAGCATCTTCATGCCGAGGCCGTCCTGGATGTCGTAGCGCTTGAACTCGAGGCGCTGGCCACTGACGTCGCCGAGGTAGATGCCTCCGTCGGTCAGCACGCCATCCACGTCGAAGACGACCAGGCGAACGCGGCGCGCGAGTGCCTGTCCCTCGGGAGTCGACGCGATCATCGCAAACGGCGACGGCTTGTGAGCGCCGACGACCGCATGTGAACCGGACGCCGAGGGCATCGACGCATCATGAGGTGCACTCACGCGCGCGCCGCCTCCCACACCGCGACCATCCGCCTGACGAGACCCTCCAACTGGTCGAGGGGGAGCATGTTGGCGCCGTCGCTCGGGGCATGCGCCGGATCGGGATGCGTCTCGAGGAACACGCCGTCGACGCCAGCGGCGCACGCGGCGAGGACGAGCGTGGGGATGTGTTCACGCAATCCGCCACTCGCCCCGCCCTGCCCCTTGCCGGGTTGCTGTACGGAGTGCGTGCCGTCGAAGATCACGGGGACGCCGGCGTCGGCGCGCATCCGAGCGACGGACCGGAAATCCACCACGAGGTCCCCGTAGCCGAAGAAGGTGCCGCGTTCGGTCACCGCGATGGGCGACGGGGATGCGTCACCAGGCATCGCGTGCCCTGCGGCAGTGCGCGCGCGTGCGACCTTCTGCACGGCGCCCGTCATGCCCTCGGGATGCATCCACTGCCCCTTCTTGACATTCACGCCTTTTCCCGTCGCTCCGGCCGCCTCGAGCAGGTCCGTTTGCCGGCACAGGAATGCCGGGATCTGCAGGTAGTCCACGACTCCCGCTGCCGTGGCGCACTGGTCCGGGAGGTGGACGTCAGTGATGAGGCGGAGGCCGGTGGCCGCGCGCACGCGGTCGAGGATGGCCAGGCCCTCATGCACCCCCGGTCCGCGCGCGGCGCCTGCATTCGATCGGTTGGCCTTGTCGAACGACGACTTGTAGATGATGCCCCCCGGCACCAGCGGGGCGAGGCGGGCGAGCGCCTCACCCACGCGCAGGTTCAGGGCATCGTCCTCGACCACGCACGGCCCGGCGATGAGGAAGAGCGATCCCCGCTGGAACCCGTGCGCCATGCGTCAGTCCGCCGCGTCGACGAGCACGCGGCCCTGCTCTTCGCTCGCCTGATGGCGCGACTTCTTCTGGCGCGTGGCGGCGCCGATGAACGACGCGAACAGGGGATGCGGACGCGTCGGGCGCGACTGCAACTCCGGGTGGAATTGGCAGCCGATGAACCACGGGTGCGACGCGTGCTCCACGATCTCGACGAGGGACTCGTCAGGCGAGAGGCCGCTGAGGCGCAGGCCGTGCTCGGCGAACTGGTCGCGGTACGTGTTCGACACCTCGTACCGGTGCCGGTGGCGCTCCGAGACCTCGGCGACGCCATAAATCTCGGAGACCTTGGAGCCCTTCTGCAGCCGGCACGGATACGCTCCCAGGCGCATCGTCCCACCGAGGTCGGTGACGTGCTTCTGCTCCTCGAGGAGCGCGACCACCGGATGCGTACACTCGGGCGCGAACTCACTCGAATGCGAGTCGGAGAGCCCGATGACGTTGCGCGCGAACTCGATGATGGCGACCTGCATGCCGAGGCAGATGCCGAAGAACGGCAGCCGCATCTCGCGGGCGGCGCGGATCGCCTCGACCATCCCTTCCACGCCGCGCACGCCGAACCCGCCCGGGACCAGGAGGCCATGGAACCCACTGAGGATCTCGCGCGCCTTCTCCGGCGACGTGAAGTCATCGCTCGAGGTCCACGCCATCTCCACGCCGACATCGTTGGCGATGCCGCCGTGGATCAGGGCCTCCTGCACGCTCTTGTAGCTGTCGACGAACTGCGTGTACTTGCCGACGACGGCGATGCGGACCTTGTCGCGCGGGTGCACGATGCGGTTGACCATCACTTCCCACTGGCCCAGGTCGGGCTGCTTGCCGTGCAGGTCCAGGCGCTGCATGACGCGCTCGTCGAGGCCCTGGTCGTGGAAGGTGAGGGGGATCTGGTAGATCGTCGGCACGTCGACGCTCTCGATCACGCTCCCGAATTCCACGTTGCAGAACAACGCGATCTTCCGCTTGACGTCTTCCGAGAGCGGTCGCTCGGCTCGACAAATGAGGACGTCGGGCTGGATACCGATCTCCATGAGCTCGCGGACCGAGTGCTGCGTCGGCTTGGTCTTGACCTCGCCTGCTGCCGCGATGTAGGGCACCAGCGTGAGGTGCACGAAGAGCGTGTTCTGCTTGCCGACTTCCTGCCGGAACTGGCGGATGGCCTCGAGGAACGGGAGGGATTCGATGTCGCCGACGGTGCCGCCGATCTCGACGATCACCACGTCGTTGCCGGGGGCCATGCGCTTGATGTGCGACTTGATCTCGTCGGTGATGTGCGGGATCACCTGCACCGTGGAGCCCAGGTACTCGCCGCGCCGCTCCTTGGTG
>JACMLI010000654.1 GCA_014379705.1 Gemmatimonadaceae bacterium | reverse complement strand
GACTTGCCGCGACGCGTGCGCGGCTCGCCACGGCCTACGGGGAGCGGGCGTCACTCGCGATCGCGGGACGCGAGGGTGGGGGCGTGGTCGTGCGCATTCGCCTCCCGCGGGTCGAGGTGCGTGACGCGCCGACAAACGAGCGACAGCGGCCCCTGCACGCGGACGCGCCCCCCACCCGCACGGTGACAGCGCGCACCCCGGTGGAGGTCGCGTGATGCTCCAGAAGCACGGCGTGCTCATCATCGACGACGAGGCGCTGGCCCGGCAGCGACTCCGGCAGCTCCTGCACGCGGCTCCCGACTTCTCCGTGCTTGGGGAATGCGCCGACGCGCGTCGTGTCGCCGAGGTCGTGCGCGAGTTGCGCCCGGCCGTGGTCTTCCTCGACGTCCGCATGCCGCACCTCGACGGCTTCGAGGCGATGGCCGCCATCGGCTCACTCGTCAGGCACGTGGTCTTCGTGACGGCGCATGCCGAACACGCGGCACTCGCGTTCGACGTGGCGGCGAGCGACTACCTCGTGAAGCCGGTCACGCAGGCGCGCTTCAACGCGGCGCTCGACCGACTGCGCCGTTCCCTCTCCGACGCCGGCACCGAACGCGTGCTCCTCGGCAACCGCCAGGGGGGCGAGGCCGTCGACCTGAACGACGTGAGCTGGATCGAGGCCGACGGGGCGTATGTCGTCGTCCACGTGGGCGGGCGCCGTCACGTCCTGCGGGAGTCGCTGGCGCAGATCCTCGAGCGCTTCGGCACGGGGCAGTTTGTCCGCATCCACCGGTCGGTGGGCATCAACCTGCAGCATGTGCGCGCGGTCAGGCGGGGGCGGGGGCCGGGCATCGAGGTCGAGCTCACGGATGGGACGCGACTGCCCATCAGTCGTCGCAAGGCCGGCGAAGTGGTGGAGCTGCTGCGGCGCCAGCCGGCACCCAGCGAGGATCGTGCGCGTGACGCGGGTCCACATGTCGCCGCCCGCAACAGCGCGTGACCGCTCGCAGCGCGGGCCATTGAGCCGCCGGTCGTCGTCAGGCAACCTCCCGGTGTGCCAACCAATGACGCGATGCTCGATTCGACGATCCCCCGACCGCTCGCGTGGGCAGGAGCCGCCGCGGAGCCACGGGCCTACTGGATACTCCGGGGAGGTGCGGCCCTGTGCTTCATCGGGCATGGCGCCTTTGGATTCATCACCAAGGCAGCCTGGCTTCCGTACTTCGGGGTTGTCGGCATTCCGGAGGCGTGGGCGTATCGGCTGATGCCGCTGGTTGGCGCTGTGGACGTGCTGGCGGGCATGGCCGTCCTCTTTGCGCCGCGCGGTGTGGCGCTGGTCTACATGGCCGTCTGGGCGCTCTGGACGGCGCTCCTCCGTCCACTCTCCGGCGAGCCCTTCTTCGAGACCATCGAGCGAGCGGGCAACTACGGCGTGCCGGTGGCCTTCCTTCTCCTTACGGTCCTGCCGACGTCCACCCGTGCCCTGTTCGCCTCACTCGGCGCGCCAACTCGTGATCCACGATCTCTTGCGAAGGTCCGGTTGGTCCTGCAGTGGACGACGGTGCTCCTGCTCGCCGGCCATGGTGCCCTCGGCGCGATCACGGGCAAGCCGATGCTCGAGGGGCACTACGCGTCGCTCGGGCTACCTGTGGGAACGATGGCGGTCGTCGGGTGGTTCGAACTCGCCCTCGCGGCAATCATTGCCGTGCGACCGATGGTCGGAATGCTCGTCTTCGTCGCGGCATGGAAGATTGCGACCGAGTCGCTCTTCCTCGTAGCGGGCGCACCGATCTGGGAAGTGGTCGAACGTGGGGGGAGCTACGCGGCCCCGCTCGCCCTCGCGGTGATGCTCGCCACCCGCGAACGATAGATCACCGCGGCGCCTTGTCCAGTTCGCCCCGCGCCTCGAGCCATGCCCGCTCCACTGCCGGTGCGAGGTAGAACGCGTCGAACGCGCCGGCGACAGCGGAATCTCCCCTCACGAAGCGCGTGCGATATGCCGACAGATCAACGGCCTTGCGCGTCGCCTCGAGGTCGAGGCCTTTTGCCACCGCGGCCCTCGCCTGTGCCAACGTGGAACCAAGCATCTCGACGAAGAGGTCGACGTAGGCCCAGTCGCGCTGGATCGCCCCATGGCCGGGCACGATCACCGCGGCGGGAAGCGTGTGCAGGCGGCCCAGCGTGACCATCCACTCACCGAGGTAGGAGCCAAAGGCGTACGGGGCCGGGTTCACCAGCAGGTCGCCCGTGGCGAGCACGCGCTCGCGAGGGAGCCACACGGAGAGGTCGCCGCGCGTGTTGCCGCGACCAAGGTACTGGATCACGATCGTGCGCTCGCCCCGTTGCAGCACGAGCGAATCGGTGATGGTGCGCGTCGGCAGGACCGGCGTGATCTCCTCGAGTCCGGGGAGCGCCCACTTGAACGACGCGATTCGTGCGCGGACGCGGGCACTGTCTTCGGTGCTGTACGGCTTGCCGTCGCGCCGGATCCCCTTGGCGTAGCGCTGCTCGAAGTCAGCGATCATGGCGGGGAGGCCGGTGTTCCGCCACTTGTCCAGACCCGACAGCTCCTCGGCTTTCGCGTCGGCGACCATGTTCGCGTGCGCCACGAACTCCACGCCAGGGTATGCGTCGCGATACGCCTGGTTGCCGAGCCAATGGTCGCCATGCCAGTGTGTGTTGACGACGATGCGCACGGGTTTCGGGGTGAGCTTGCGTATCTCGGCGATGACGCGTCGCGCCGTCACTGGCATGCCTTGAGCATCCACCACGACGACGTCATCGCTGTTGATGATGACGAGCGCCGTTCCGTCGACGCCGGCCCCCTCGCCCAGGGCGTTGTCGAACACGAAGGCGTGGACTCCCGGCGCCACCTCGGTCCGCTCGAACCCCGGCTCCTGCGACGCGACCTCGTGGCGAACCGATGCGGACGCGGCGTCGTCACGCCAGCCGCCCAGCGGCAGGGTGAGGATCGCGGCGAGGGCGGTGAGGCGCATGGAGGGCTCCGATACCGGGAGGATGAAACCTGCGTCCGCCGGAGAAGGCTCGAATTGAAGCATGTTGGCAGGGTGGTATGGAGCGGGGATAGGTTGCTGCAGACCGCCTTGCCCTCAATGACCCACCCTCCCCGCATCCACGACCTCGACGCATTCACGGTCGCCCTCACCGCAATCGTCGGCGATCGGTGTTCGCGCTCGGAGTCTGATCGTGCGCAGCATGGCCGCGGCGAGACGCACCTGCCGCCGGCAAGTCCCGACCTCGTGGTCTATCCCGGGACCACCGACGAGGTGCAGCGCATCGTGCGGGTGTGCGCTGCGCACGACGCGCCGATCATCGCGTACGGCGCCGGGAGTTCGCTCGAGGGTCACGTGGCCGCGGTGCAGGGAGGCATTTCGCTAGACATGACGCGCATGAACCGGATCCTGCGCACAAGCGTCGAGGACATGGATGCCACGGTGGAAGCGGGGGTGACGCGCCTGCAACTCTGCCGGGCCCTCTCGGGCACCGGCGCGACGTTCTTCATCGATCCCGGTGCCGATGCGACGCTCGGCGGGATGACGAGCACCGGGGCGTCGGGGACCACGTCGGTGCGCTATGGCACCATGCGCGAGAACGTCCTGGGGCTCACCGTGGTCCTCGCGGACGGCAGCGTGCTTCGCACCGGTGGACGCGCCCGCAAGTCGTCGGCGGGCTACGACCTCACGCGCCTCTTCATCGGCGCCGAGGGCACGTTAGGCATCCTCACGGAAGTGACCGTGCGGCTGCACGCCGTACCCGATGCGATCGCGGCCGTCGCGTGCGCCTTCCCGACCGTGGACGCCGCCGTCGACGCGGTGGTGGCCCTGCTGCAGAGTGGCGTGCCCCTGGCCAGGATCGAGTTGCTCGACGAACTGACCGTGGGGGCCGTGAACGCGTTCAGCCATCTTGGCCTTCCCGACGCGCCGATGGTGCTGCTGGAGTTGCACGCCTTCAGTGCGCCGGCGATTGCCGAGCAATTGGAGACGGTGCGCGAGATCGTGGCGCAGGTCGAAGGTCATATCCACGCTGAAGCGACCACCGAGGAAGCGCGCGCCCGCCTGTGGGAGGCACGGCACAAGGTCTACTTCGCCGGGCTGGCCATGAAGCCGGGCGCTCGATCCTGGACGACCGACGTGTGCGTGCCCGTGTCGCACCTGGCCGTCAACATCAGGGAAGCGCGGGCCGATTGCCTCGCGAATGGCATCGTGGCGCCACTCGTCGGCCACGTCGGTGATGGCAATTTCCACCTGCTGTTGCTCGTCGATCCCGGCGACGCGGCGGGTCTCGAGCGCGCCTCGGCGGTCAACGACCGGATCGTGCAACGCGCCATCGCGAGCGGCGGCACCTGCACCGGCGAGCATGGCATCGGGATGGGTAAGATGGCATCACTGGCGAAGCAGCACGGCGACCTCCTGCCGGCGATGCGGGCGATCAAGGGAGCGCTCGATCCGCACGACCTGATGAACCCGGGGAAGATCCTGGGCGGGCAGGCGGTGCGGCAGGCGGGCAGGCGGGCGGGCGGTCAGTGAACGGAATGCCGCGCGCTGCGTCTCTCGTCCTCGCACTCGGTGTGCTCTCGGCGTGCGCAGAGCGGCCGGCGGAACGCGTCCTTGAAGTGATCGGGATGGAGTATGCCTTTCAGGTGCCGGATAGCGTGGATGCCGGGCGCACAGTCGTCCGATTGCGGAACGACGGCAAGGTGCTGCATGAGATGATCGTCATGAAGCTCCAACGAGGGTCGACCGTCAAGGACCTTATCGATGCGCAGGCGGCAGCCCTGACCGTGCGTCCCTTCATCGAAGGCGGAAATGCCGTGCTCTTCGCGCCGCCAGCGAAGACCGGCGATGGTGAACTCGTCGTGAACTTCGAGCCGGGGCGTGACTATGTGCTCTGGTGCAATTTCACCGATGGCGAGGGCAAGCCGCAGCATGCGACGCTCGGGATGTTCAAGCGCATCCACGTGCGTGACGCGAGCCCCGCATCGGCCGCGCTTGGTGCGCAGGTCGTGAACGTGGACGCCGGAGACTACGCGTTCCGGCTGCCCGACACCCTTCCGGCGGGCCTGACCGAGTTCCGGATGCAGAACACAGGCGCGCAGCGACACGAGATCTCGTTCGCGCGCATCAAGCGAGGGGCGACCGCAAGCTTTTTCATGTCCGAATACCTGCAGAAGCGCAACATCGACTCGCTGTACGACAACGACGGGGCGATCCTCACCGCCTACGCGGGGGACACGAACCGCTTTGCGATGCGCGCGCAGCTCGAATCGGGGCGCTCGTACATTCTCCTCTGCGAGTTCCAGGATACCCCGGACTCACCGGTCCATGCCACGCTCGGCATGTTCAAGGAAATCGTGGTGCGTTGATGGTCGTCGCGCGTCGTTAGGCGCGCGACATCCGCCGGGCAAGGCTCAGTTCCGGACGCGTTGCGAGTAGCCGTCGCCGACGTACATGCGCACCACCTGCCCGTTCTCCTCCACGAAGCGCACGACCTCCCCGATGGCGCCCCCGCCGGTTGCGGCCATCAGGCGGAAGCGCCCGCCGCCAAGCGACTCCAGGGTCGTCGGTGTGTCGACGTTGTCGCCGTTCGGGGTGATCAACACGAGGCGATCCTTGAGCGCGACGATCTGCTGGTCGCCCCAGTCGCCGCGATACAGCCCGGCGAAACGCGTCCACGACGGGTCCCAGGCCACCACCACAGGCTTGGGCGCCGCGGCCTTGGCGACCGCCTCACCCACCGTGTTCATCAGCTGCCGTGCGATGCCGCCAGGGTCCGAGTCGTTGGTATTGGTCAGCACGATCACGGCAACCTTGCTGTCGAGCTGGATCATCGTCTGCGTGGTGTTGCCGAGGTACCCGCCACCATGGCCGACGTAGGTCTTGTCGCGGAAGCGGTTGACGCCGAACCCGATGCCCGTGCCCGAGGTCCAGTTGTTGTCGAGCGAGCGCACACGATGCATCTCGCGCAGCGAACCGGTCGACAGGATCTGGCGGCCACCGCGCGGACCCTTCCGGAACTGCGCCGAGACGAACTTCGCCATGTCCTCGACGTTCGACGTGAGGCCCGTCGCGGACCCCATGCCCTTCGCGTCGATGAACGGGATGATGGCGCGGGACCCGTCCGGCATGCGACGCCCGTACCCGACCGTCAGGCCCTCGACCGGCTTGTCGACGCTCGACGCCGTCATGCTCAACGGCTGGAAGATGTGCTGCTGCAGGTAGTCGGCCCACGACACGCCGCTCACCGATTCCACGACCATGCCGGCGATCGAATACGCCAGGTTCGAGTACTTCCAGCGCGTCGCGGGCGGAAACGCCGCCTGGCGATGCGCGACCAACGCCTTGATCTCGTCCACCGTCGGGAACTTGTTCGTCGTCCAGTGGTCGCCGGCTTCCCGCGGAAGTCCCGAGCTGTGCGTGAGCAGCTGCTCGATCGTGATCTCGCCGTCGTCGTCCGCCGTCGGCTTGACCTTGAACCAGGGCAGGTACTTCGAGACGGGGTCGTCGAGGCGGAGCTTGCCTTGCTCCCGGAGCTGCATGATCGCCGTCGCCGTGAAGACCTTGCTGTGCGACGCCATGCGAAACTTGGTGGCGGGACTCATCGGCGTCTTCGCCTTCACATCGGCAAAACCAAAGCCCTTCGACCACACGAGCTCCTGGTCGGACACCACGCCGACGGAGACTCCGGGGAGCCCCCTGTAAGCGATCTGCCCCTCGATCCATGCGGCAAAGAGCCGCTGAGCGCCGAGCACGTCGGGGTCGGAGGCGACGCTGCTGGTCGCGGGCGACCCTTGGGCCGAGCTCGCGATCAGCGGGACGGCAGACGAGAGCAGGGTCGCCAGAAGGGCGATGGCGGGACCGTGGAGGCAGTGACGGCGCATGAGGTCGGGGCGGAGGGATGGCAAGCGTCGCGTGTTGCGTCCTCGGCGTCAAGCGGCTCTCTCGTGCGAGGTAGTCCCCGGTAGTCAACAAGATGACTTGATTCCGCCCGCGGCGCGCCCGAGCTTCTCGGCCTCCAACCAACCTCGACCAGCCGCCGTGAGCGAATCAGAGGTCCCCCGACCCCAGACGCCCGTGCCGAAGGGGACGACAGGCGCCGTGAGTCAATGGCGACCCGGCCGGTGGTCGCTGCATTGGAAACTCCCGCTCGCCTTTGCCTCGTGCGCTATGCTCACCGTCGCCGCCTTCGGCGTCGTGGCCTATCGCGCCGTTCGCGAATCGACGATCAAGAATGCGGAGATGACGTTCCGCGCGCTGCTCACGGAAGTGAAGACGATCAGCGAGCTCGGCGCGATCATTGAACTCGAGCGACTCACGACGGCCGCGAGCGATCCGGCGGTGCGCGACATGCTGCGGCACGGACATCCGGCGTCGCCTGCCACGACGGCCGCACTCCAGCGACTCGTGGGGCTGGATACCACAATCACTGTTGAAGCGATCGATCGTGCGGGAGTCGTGCGCCAGACGCTGCCCCTCGACAAGCACCACCCGTCACGCGTCGCCGACCTTGCGATCCCGGCCGTCGCCACCGTCGGCCCGATCGAGCAGCACAACGACCGGCTCTTCTTCGCCTCGATGGCGCCGGTGAAGGATGGCGGGGAGGGTGTGGGAGCGATTCGTGTCACGCGCCGACTAGGCGTACGCAGCGCGAACAGCCGAGTGATTGCCAATCGCCTCGGACGCGATGCCGTACTGCTCACGGGCAATGACGGCGGCAAGCTGTATCTGGGAGCCACCTCCCTGATGTATGACTTCAAGGACGACCACATGGCCGTGCACCGGCGCGGCGATGAGCGGTGGTTGGGCGCGTCGATAGCAGTGAAAGGGACGCCGTGGCGCTACGCGGTGGAGCTCCCCGAGCGCACCGTCCTCGCACCGGCACGGGACGTACTCGTTCCCTTCGTCCTTTCGGGATCGCTCATCGCGATCGCCGGCGCGCTGTTCGGGCTGCGACTCAGTCGCCGGCTCACGGGCCCCTTGCTGCAGCTCACGGCCGCGACGGAGGCGATCGCGCGCGGTGAACGGGATGTGACGCTCGTGGCGATCGACCGCGGTGATGAGATCGGGCGCCTGGCGCGGGCGTTCGACGCCATGTCCACGGCCGTGCGTCACGTGCGCGACCAGCTCGAATCGGAAGTGGACACGCGGACCGACGAGCTCCGGGGGGCGCTCGATGGATTGCACCGGTTGCACGGGGAGCTCAAGCAAAGCGAGCGCTTCGCGACGCTGGGACGGCTCTCCGGCAGCGTGGGTCATGAGCTACGCAATCCACTCGGCGTGATGAGCAACGTCGTCTTCCTCATCGATGCCCTTCCCGACGCATCCCCGAAGTTGCGTGGCTACGCGACCATGCTGCGTGAGCAGATCCGGCTGTCGCAGCGCATCATCACCGACCTCCTCGATCGCGCGCGATCGGGGGCCCCGGTGATCGAACTTGTCGACGTGCCGCGCCTCCTCGATGACCTGCTGCTCCGGGCCAATACGCCCTCCACGCTGCGAGTCGAGAAGGAATACGACGCCGAACTGCCTCACGTTCCACTCGATCGCGACCAGGTGGGCCAGATCGTCTGGAACCTCGTGACCAACGCCGTGCAGGAAATGCAGGGCGTTGGACGCCTTCGCGTGAGCGCCGTCGCGACGCAATGCCGGCTTCGTATCACCGTGGAGGACTCGGGAGCCGGAGTGCCCCTGGCCGATCGCGAACGGATCTTCGAACCGCTCTATACGACGAAGGCCGAAGGGGTCGGTCTCGGCCTCGCGATCTCCCGGGCCTTCGCGCGGGCGAACGGAGGGGACCTGACGGTCGAAGGTGCGGACGGCGGCGGCGCCTGCTTCGTGCTCGAAATCCCGTTGTCCCGGCCTGATGGCGAGGGGGCGTCCGACGGCGTCAGGCAGGAGTCCACCTCTCTCAGACCACGCTTGCGGGGAACCGTGCCCGAAGCTCTGGCGTGATGCGCGTGATGCGGCCAGTCACCCGACTTACGAGGAGCCACAGCGTGCGTCCTCGGGCCAGCACGACGCCGTCAGCCGTGCGGACGATCTCCGTGAAACGCTCGAATCGGCGGGAGTCGACGGTCCCGATCCATGTCCGCGCCGTGATGGCGTCGCCCAGGACAGCAGCCCGCAGGTAGTCCAGCTCGTGGCGCGTCGCCATCCAGCCCAGGGTCTCGAGCATCTCGGGCGTGGCGCACGCTCGCCAGTGGGCGAGGGCCACGTCCTGCACCCAGGACAGGTACACCACGTTGTTCACGTGGTCCATGTCGTCGATGTCGGCAGTGGTGACGACGATCGGGATCTCGAAGACTGAAGGCTCGGCGGGGGCGGTCGACATTGGCGGGGTAAACTACGCGCCCCGCCCACGAGATGAAGGCCCCGGGCCGAGCCCCGGTGCGTTGTCCTACGGTCGCCAACTGGTGAACACCATCCGCGGGTTCGCCTGCGCCGCATGGCACGTGAAGCAGGCGTTCGCGGCGTTCGCGCCGACCACACCGTTGCGCGTGTCACCGGCAAAGCGCTCGAAGCCCCAGCCGCCGGTTGTGCTGTAGCGCGCGCTGTCCCGGACCATCACGTCGAGGGAAAGGCGCTTGCCCTCCTTCGTGTCCCCATTCGCCTCGAGGGCTTCGAACCGATCGAGGACGATGATTGCGCCATCCGTCCACTGGCCGTCGGCCAGCGCGCGGCGCGCCGCGGGGTTGGCGTACACGTGGTGCAGTCCGCCGAGTCCCGCAAAGCGTTCGCTCGTCGGACCGATAAGGCCCGACTTCACGTGCGCCCATTCCCGAAAGCCCTCCGGGAATGGCACCGCAGGGGGATTCGACCGGGCGGCAAGGACCGCAGCGACGGCGGTGACGATGAACAGGGTGGGGCGCATGGGATTCTCCGTTGGCGACAACATCGCGCGCCCACTCCAGGCGCTCCATGGCACGGGGACGAGCGGTCAGGCTGCGTATCCAAACGGCGAGCGGCCCCTCAGGGCGCGCGTGCCCTCAGCGCGACGTGAACCCCGCCAACTTCCAGAGCGCCGCCGTCTCGTACATGCGACCATTCGCCACCACCCAGCGACCGTTGCGGATGTTCGACACGCGCTCGAGCGGGTTCGCGTCG
>JACMLI010000653.1 GCA_014379705.1 Gemmatimonadaceae bacterium | reverse complement strand
CCGGGCTCGAAGCGGGGCTGCGCGCGCTCGCGCGCGTGCGCGCGGAGTCCGGACTGCCGGTCCTCACCGACGTTCATCTCCCCGACCAATGTGCAAGCACGGCCGAGGTCGTGGACGTCCTCCAGATCCCCGCCTTCCTCTGCCGCCAGACCGATCTCCTGCTTGCGGCCGGTGCGACGGGCAAGCCGGTCAACGTCAAGAAGGGGCAGTGGATGCACCCCGAGGGCATGCGCGGCGCAGTTGCAAAAGTTCGAAGCGCGCAAGCGAACGCCGAGCGAAGTGCGGTTACCGACACGCTCGCCTCGAATCACCTGGCTCCCGTATCGAGGATAGCGGTCACTGAGCGCGGCTCGTTCTTCGGCTATGGTGATCTCGTCGTCGACATGCGCTCGTTCATGCGCATGCGCGCCGCGTGCGATGAGCCCGTGATCTTCGATGCCACCCACAGCGTGCAGCGGCCCGGCATGGGAGAAGATGGCGCCAGCGGAGGAGCGCGCGAATACATCCCCACGCTCGCGCTTTCCGCGCTTGCTGCCGGTGCCGACGGTCTCTTTCTCGAGACACATCCCGACCCGGACAATGCCCCTTCGGATGGTCCCAACATGCTTCCCCTCGATCAGCTCGAGGGACTGGTTAGGCGCCTGATGGCAGTCTGGCACGCGGTCCGCGAATGACCGAGACCGCGACGCGCCTCGACCGCGGGCTCGATGTCGCCCCGCTCTCCATCGATCGCACCCTGGCCATGCGCATCCGCATGGTCGCCCTCGACGTCGATGGTGTGCTCACCGACGGTGGCGTCATTCTTGGCGACGTCGCCGGCGAGCGCGTGGAGCTCAAGCGCTACGATATCCAGGATGGACTCGGCATCAAGATGCTGCAGGCCGCCGGGATCATCGTCGCGATCATCACCGGGCGTGTGTCGGAAAGCGTCGCACTCCGCGCCCGCGAACTCGGCATCGATGAACTCGTGCAGGATGAGCACGCGCGCAAGCTGCCCGCGCTGCGCGCGATGAATGCGCGACTCGGCTTCACGATGGACGAGATCGCGTTTGTCGGCGACGACCTGCCCGACCTCGGCGTCATGCGCGAAGTGGCGCTTCCGGTGGCCGTGGCCAACGCCACCACGGAGGCGCGGGACGTGGCGACGCTCATTCTTTCCAGGCCCGGGGGCGCAGGGGCGGTGCGCGAGTTCGCCGAACTCCTGCTGCGGGCCCGCGGCCAATGGGACGCGCTGGTGGAGAGCTACGTGAAGAGCAGGGACGTGGAGCTCACGCCGTGACCCGCGACGAGGTCCTGGCGTTAGGCAGGCGCGTCGTCCGCCTGGAGAGTGAGGCCCTCGCGGAAGTCGAGCGACGCCTCGACGACGGATTCGTGCACGCGGTCGAACTGATCGTCGCGTCGAGCGGCCGGGTGATCGTCTCGGGCGTCGGGAAGTCGGGGCTCATCGGACTCAAGATCGCGGCCACGCTGACGTCGACAGGAACACCCGCGACCTTCCTGCACCCGGTCGAGAGCCTGCACGGCGACCTGGGCATGGTCGGTGACGAGGATGTGGCGATCCTGATCTCCAAGAGCGGGGAGTCCGATGAACTGCTCGTGCTCCTGGAGCACCTGAAGCGGTTCGGTGTCCGGACGGTCGCGCTGACGGGAAGTCCCGGCAGCACCATGGCGCGTGAATGCGATGCATCGCTCGATGCGTGGGTGCGCGAGGAGGCTTGCCCCCACGATCTGGCGCCGACCACCAGCACGACGGCTGCCCTTGCCCTCGGCGACGCGCTCGCCGTTGCCATCCTGGAGCAGAAGGGCTTCCGTCGCGAGGACTTCGCCCGGCTGCATCCCGGAGGCTCCCTCGGACGCAAGCTCCTGATGCGGGTGCGCGAGTTGATGGAGACCGCGAACCTTCCCCTGCTTGCACCCACCGCGACGCTGCGGGAGGCCGTAGTCCTGCTTGCTGAACGCCGTGGTCTCGTGATCGTGACGGGAGCGGGGAAGGGCGTCGACGGCGTCTTTACCTCGGGTGATCTCACCCGCGTGATGGAACGCGAGGACAACTTCATGAGCATTCCCGTTGACGACGTCATGACGCGTACGCCCAAGGTCGCGCACGCCGAGGAACTTGCAAGTGCAGTGGTGTACCGCATGGAGCAATCGGGCATCATGGCGATGCCCGTCACGGGTGACGATGGAGGAGTTGTCGGGGTGATTCATCTACACGATCTGATGCGCGCGGGTGTCGCGTGAGGCACGCGTCGCGCGTCGTCGTCATGGCGCTGGCCGCGTTAGGCGCCGCGTGCCAGAACTCCGCGCCGCCGGTTCCCGTGGCCTCGCGCACGATCCTGCCCGATTCGGCCAACCAGATGATGTTCGGCGTCCGTTTCAACCTTGCCGACAATGGACTGCGCCGGGCCGAGCTCTTCGCCGACACGGCATACATGTACGATGAGAACACGCGCACCGAATTGCGAAAGGTGAACGCCACGTTCTTCAAGCAGGGGACGGGCGAGAAGGACGCGACCATGACCTCCCTGCAAGCGACGTACAACACACGACTCGGCAGCATGGAAGGGCGCGGCAAGGTCGTCGTCATCTCTGCCGATGGACGGAAGCTCGAGACGCCGCAGTTGCGCTACGATCCCGCGAAGAACGAGATCTCCAGCGATAGCGCCTTCGTGATGACCGAAGGACGTCGTCGCAGCGAAGGCATCGGCTTCACCTCCGATCCCGATCTCAAGACGATTCGCGTCTTCCGCAACTGGAAGGCGAGCGGCGAGCGGGTTCCGATCCCCAAGCAATGACCGACCTTCGTCGCCTCGCGTTCCTTGGTGCCGCCCTGATGCTGGGTGCATGTTTCGGCGGACGCTCGCGCGCTCCGGTCGCGCGCCCCGCCGGTCCGGCCGTGCCT
>JACMLI010000652.1 GCA_014379705.1 Gemmatimonadaceae bacterium | reverse complement strand
CCTGCCGTCGCCGCCGCTCCGGCGGCAAGCAGCGACCCGATCGGCCGCTCCGGTGAGCGCCTCACGCGCCAGGAAGCGTTCGACCTCGTGAAGAAGGCCGCCGCCGCCGCGATGAAGGGCGACGACGCCGCGCTCTCGAGCGACGTGCGAAAGAAGGCCTTCGAGCTCCACGGCCGAGATTCGGAATCGCTCGGTGAGCGCAACTTCCATCGCATCCTGCGCGATGCCCACGACGCCGAGGTCATCGACCTCCGCCGCCGGGGCGACGACTATGAAGTCGCGCTGCCGACAAAGGCGGCGAGCCTCGCCGAGCAGGTCAAGGCCGCCGAAGCGGCGGCGACGCCGGCTCGTCCGTCCGCCACTGCCGCAGGAGCACCCCGCGGCATGGGGCCCCGCGGGATACCGGCTCGGGGCCGTGGGCCGTCAGGCCCGCCCGCAGACCTCCTCATGATCGGCGTGGTGGAATCCGCAGCGCCCAAGGCGCTCCCCGTGTCCGACGTGACCGTGGAGATGCCGGCGGCTCGCAAGGCAACGGACAAGAAGCCCGCTGCCAAGGCCCCGCCAAAAGCCAAGGCCGCAAAGAAGGCGGCCAAGGCGGCGCCGGCCCCTGCCGCAGCGGCCCCGCCGGCCAAGGCCGACAAGAAGCCTCGACCCAAGGCAAAGGCCGCGAAGAAGGCGGCCACCTCGGCATGACCCGACACGCCGCGCCCCCAGCGCGGCGTTCGTCGTTCGGGGACCCACTGCCGCCGTCGTTCTACGATCGCGACACGGAACTGGTGGCGCGCGACCTACTTGGCAGGGTGCTCGTGCATCGCACGCGCGAAGGCGTCGCGGCGGGTCGCATCGTGGAGACCGAGGCGTATCTCGGCCCGCACGATCCGGCCTGCCATGCCGCGGCGGGCCTCACCCCACGCACGAAGGCCCTGCACGGCCCGCCGGGTACGGCCTACGTCTACTTCATATACGGCATGCACTGGTGCGTGAACGCGGTCACGCGCGAGGCAGGGCACGGGAGCGCCGTGCTGATCCGCGCGATCGAACCACTGGTCGGCCTCCCGTTGATGCGGCGCCGCCGTGGGGCCGTGAAGGCGCGCGACCTCGCCAACGGGCCTGGCAAGGTGTGTCAGGCGTTAGGCATCGACGCGCGGCGGAACGGCGCCCGCCTGGACACGAGCCCGCTGCGGATCGTTGGCGCCGAGCCGGTGCCCGACGGGCAGGTGCTGGTGACGCCGCGGATCGGGATCAGCAAGGCGGCGGATTGGCTGCTGCGCTATTTGGTGGCACCTGGCGCCTGACGGGTCCCCCGGGGAAGACACGTCGTCACGGAGGTCACGGAGCAGGACCTGGCCTTCTCGAAAGTGCCTACCGCGTCTGTCCAGCGCACGAACTCACGGCCTCGGGAATCCCACTGGGCGACGGAATACGTCGCGTCGCCAACTGCGCATGCGCAGAGCAAACAGAGGTCTCAGAGGCCGACTCCGTGACCTCCGTGTTGAAATCCTGCAGACGCAGCCTCGAGACTACGCCGCCCCGCTGACGGTCGCGGCGTCGACGTCGAGCAGCACCGCGATGTTCCGCAGCAGCGATTCGCGCGTGAACGGCTTGGACAACAGGCGCGTGCGCTGGTCGAGGCCGAGGGCCGCGAGGTCGATGTCCAGGTACCCCGAGATGAACAGGATGCGCAGGTCGGGACGCCGCACGCGCAACTCATTCGCGAGGTCGCGTCCACCCATGCCCGGCATGATCACGTCCGACACGACCAGGTCGATGCCGGCACAATCGGGACCGACCATGCCTAACGCCTCGTAGGCGTCCGATGCCTCGCGCACGCTGTAACCCGCCTCCTGCAATATGCGTCGCGTGAGCGCCCGCACGGCCTGGTCATCCTCCACGAGCAGGAGGCTCGCCTCGCGGCGCAACGTGATGCCGTCGGTGGGAGAAGGCATGAAGGGAACGATTCGTTCGGAAGGCGTGGGAACCCTCGGAAAATATAGGCGAAACGTCGCGCCGCGATCAGGATCACTGTCCACGGAGACGGCGCCATTGCTCTGGCGAACGATCCCGTAGACCATCGCGAGGCCGAGGCCCGTCCCCTTGCCGGCCGGCTTGGTCGTGAAGAACGGGTCGAACACCCGCGACTTGGTCTCGTCGTCCATCCCGTGCCCCGTGTCGCGCACCACGAGACACACGTAGTCGCCAACGCCGAGCGCGAGGGCGCTGGCCGTCGACGCGTCGAGGCGCACATTGCGCGTCTCGATCGTGAGCAACCCGCCCGTCGCCATCGCGTCGCGCGCGTTCACCGCGAGGTTGAGCAGTACTTGCTCGAGCTGCCCCGGGTCGGCGCGCACCATGCCGACGTTGTCGGACGGCTGGGTGAGAAGGACCACGTCTTCGCCAATGACGCGACGCAGCATCTTCTCCATGTCCCGTACCAGGGAAGCGAGGTCGAGGTCACGGGTCTGCATGGCCTGCTTGCGCGAGAACGCGAGCAGCTGGCGCGTCAGGGCCGTGGCCCGCTCAGCCGCGTCACGGATGTCACCCAGCCCCACCAGCGACGCGTGACCCTCGGGCACGTCATCGAGGAGCAGGTCGACGTTCCCGCGGATCGCCGTCAGGATGTTGTTGAAATCGTGCGCGATGCCCCCGGCGAGTCGACCGATGCTCTCCATCTTCTGGATCTGCAGCAGGTCGCCCTCGAGGCGCTTCTGTTCGGTGATGTCGAGCAGGAGCCCGTTCCACCGGATGGAGCCATCGGGAAGGGCAGGCTCGGGGATGGACGTACCTCGCACCCACTTTCGGTCCCCGCTCGAGACCTGCACCTGGAACTCCTCACTCCATCGGGTGCGACTCGCGGCGGACTCGAGGATGGTGCGGGCGATACGCTCCTGGTCTTCGGGGAGGATCGTCTCCCACACGGTCGCGAAGCTCTCGATCGCTTCGGCGGGGGAACGACGCAGCAACTCGCGGATGCCCGCGCTGACAAACTCGAAGCGCTGTTCACCCGATGGCGTGAGTACGTACTGGAAGACGGTGCCCGGCACCGCATCCGTAATGCGCCGCAGTCGTTCCTCACTCTCCGCGAGCGTCTGCTGCGACCTCTCACGATCCGTGACGTCGTCAAATGAGAAGATGAGTGCACGGATTTCACCGTCGCCGTTGAAGAGCGGGGCTCCACTGAAGTTGAAGACGCGCCAGTGACCGCCGGGGCGCCGGGCCAGCATCCGTTCTCCGCGAACGAGCGTCCGGGCGGCGAGTACGCGCGCAGACGGCAACCGGTCCGGAGGCAGGACAACGCCATCGAGATCGGCGAACTCCCAGCCGATACCGCTGATGCCGACCGCCTGGAGAAGGTCGCGCGACGCTCCCGTGACCTCACTCAGGCGACGGTTGGCAAAGAGGAGGCGCCGGCTCGGGAGCTCGAAGGCCAGCACTGCCGCGGCGCTGGTCTCGAGGATGCCGTCGAGGAGCTCGCGTTCCTGGCGAATGTCCTCCACCACCTGGAGGGCCGACGTCACGTCACGAACGATCAGCTGCACGCACCCCTCGGCGAGCCGACGCGCCGATACCTCGGCGGCGAAGCTCGTGGCGTTGGCGCGGCTGAGGGTCAGCGGGAAGGTGATCGTGTCGTCGACCGCGAGGGCGCGGACGGCGGCGTCGCTCCCGAACAGGTCGGTGAAGTGGCGTCCGAGCACTTCCTCCGCCCTGCGACCGAGCAGGTCGGTCGCCCGGGCGCTGGCCATCTCGACGCGCAGCGCCGGGGTCAACACGAGGATTGCATCCGACACGTCGTCGACGAGGTGGCGATAGCGGGCCGCGCCGGGTTCGAGGTCACGCGCACGCTGTTGCAGGCGATGGACGTCGAGGGCGATCAGGGTGACGCCGACGCTGGCGAGGGTCGCCGCCACGACGAGCGACAGCGCACCGAGCGATGGCCACCACACGAGCGCGGCCGGCACCGGTGCCATTGCCACAGCCAGTCCAAAGGCAATCCGGACCGGGAGCGGGATGGCACGGGGCCAGCGCAAGAGCGGGCGCTCGGGCGGGGAGGTCATGGTTCTAGTATCGGCCGGGAAAGTCAGGCGATATGGCCGACTCTCCCCGGATCCTTGCCTGGGGTGCCTTCACGCGTGGGTTCGTGAAAGCACGATGGGTCGCGTCATGCGACGCGACCCATGCGGCACGGCAGGCGATTGGGCGCCCTTACTTCAGCTGCTCGATCGCCCTCGCGAGGTTGTAGCGCAAGCCGGCCTCGAGGACGAAGGTGTGCGAGGCGCCGGCAAAGAGGAAGTTGTTCCGCGTCGGCATCGCCGAGGCCTGCCCGAAGAGCGCGATGCGGCCGAAGTTGACCTGCGCGCCGCCGGTGAACACGGCCGACACCTTCGATGTCTGCTCCTGGACGGCGTTGAACACCGAGTCCTGGGAATTCGAGCTGACGAACGTACCCTTGGGGTCGGCGTCCTGGATCACGTTGATCGAGAGACCGAAGCCGAGGTAGGGGCGGATGTTGTTGATCGCGACCGGAAAGGCGTAGAGCCCTGCGCCGTAGCGCCGCAGGTCGCTGATCGAGACGGGGCGAACCGAGCCCTGCACGCTGGGATCGTAGACGCCGGCCGTTTCGTCGAACATGGCCTGGTCGATCGAGATGTACAACGCGGCGCGGGACCTCGTGATGAGCCACTCGGCGCCCATGCTCGGCGCGGTGACGCGACCGCTGCCATTCGGGTCAAACGATGCGACGCCACCCTTCGCGCCCCAATACCAGGAGTCGTCGAAGGAGTTGCGAGGTTGGGCTGCCTGTGCACTGGCCACAGTGGGGACAATGGCAACGAGCAAGGTGTAGCCGAGCTTCCGGACGATGCGCATACGCTGACCTCGGGATGACGCGCGTTGTGAAGTGCACCGCTGGCCGGAATCATCCGGGCCGGCGTGGTTGAACGGTCGCAAGAACGTGCCGAACCAGTGGTTCGACCTCATGGCAGGGACGAGGACGACGGCGCGGTGGTCACTCGATGGTACCGCGCCGCCATCACATGGTGATCCCCGTCACCCTTGCAGCCTATTGCACTCTCACATTCCCACCGACGACGAGGCAGGCGGCCTTCCTGGGCGGTGGCGAGGGGGAGGGATGGGTTGTCTTCGAACGTGAGATTGCCCGTGACCACCAGCCCGCACGGCACCCCCGAGAGTGACGCGAGGCCCGAGCTGCTGATCCGGAAACTGCCGTTGACCCGGGAGAGGCCGAGGGAGAGCGATGAGCGCTCCGCCGGAGATGTCGAGGTGCCCGTCCACTACTAACGATCCGCTGCCGCTTGTGCGTCTTGTCGTGCGTATCTCGAGCGATGGCCCGATGCCGATGCCTCGCCGCCGGAAGTCCGCCACGCGAGGGACCGGCTCACCACGCTCGACGCGGTGCGTGCAAACGCTCCCGTGGTGCGCGCGCGTCCGTAAACGACAGGCCCGACCGGCGGTGGATCCGCCGATCGGGCCCCGTTGAGCGAGCTGGT
>JACMLI010000651.1 GCA_014379705.1 Gemmatimonadaceae bacterium | reverse complement strand
CTCCCCGGACCGCGATGACCGCTCGCTCGCGCTCGCCGGACCAGAATGACCGCTCGCTCGCGCACGCCGGACCGCGATGACCGCTGGCTCGTCATCCCGGACAAGCGCGCCGAAGGCGCGGCGCCGATCCGGGACCCAGAGTCGTGTGTCCGAAAGCCCCGACCCCGACACCCTCCGCCCTGCGCCCGAGCGACGGATTTGCGCCGGACCGACCGAGGCACTCTGTTTCGCGGGAGCCACGCGAGGTAACACGCGGAAGTTCGCAGGGGGCTTTGCCCTTCATCAAATGCTGCATGACTTTCTGCCATCTGCCATCTGAGATCCGCCATCTGCCCTCTGTAGCTGAGACATGAATCCAGACGAGTATCGCGATTGGGCGCACCGCGCCGCTGACTGGGGCGCGGACTACCGGGCGTCGCTCCGCGAGCGCCGCGTGCGTCCCCTTGTCGCACCGGGAGACATCAGCCGTCGCCTCCCCGCGTCGCCCCCTGAGCAACCGGAGTCGATGGAAACGGTGTTCCGCGACTTCGAGGACATCCTCGTTCCGGGGATGACGCATTGGCAGCATCCCAGGTTCTTTGCGTACTTCCCGGCGAACGCGGCGCCGGTATCCGTGGTGGCCGAGTCGTTCGTGACGGCCATGGCTGCGCAGTGCATGCTCTGGCAGACGTCGCCCGCCGCCACGGAGCTCGAGACCGTGGTGCTCGACTGGCTGCGTCAGGCGCTGGGCCTCCCCGGGACGTTCACGGGCGTCATCCAGGACACGGCGTCCTCCGCGACGCTCGCCGCGGTGCTTGTGATGCGGGAGCGCGCGTTAGGCTGGGGGGGCAACCGCGATGGGCTCGCGCGGCACCCGGCGGTGCGCGTGTACGCGTCCGACCAGGTCCACACCTCGATCGACCGCGCCATCTGGGTGTCGGGGATCGGGCAGGAGAACCTCGTGCGCATCCCCACGACGGGACCCGCGCGGGCGATGGACGTGGACGTGTTCGCGGCGCGCGTGAAGGAGGATCGTGAGGCGGGGTTGCTTCCCGCGGGCGTGATTCCCTGCGTCGGTGGCACCAGCGTCGGCGCGACGGACGACATTGCCGCCGTCTGCGCGGTCGCGGCGCGCGAGGGGCTGTACAGTCACGTCGACGCCGCATGGGCGGGTTCGGCGATGATCTGCCCCGAGTTCCGCGACGCGTGGGCCGGCGTGGAACTGGCGGACAGCGTGGTGCTCAACCCCCACAAGTGGCTCGGAGCGCAGTTCGACTGCAGCACGCACTACGTGCGCGACCCCGAAGCTCTGGTACGCACGCTTGCGATCCAGCCCGAATATCTCAAGACGCATGGCAAGCGCGACTTCATCAACTACTCCGAGTGGCACGTGCCCCTCGGTCGTCGATTCCGCGCCCTCAAGCTCTGGTTCCTCCTGCGCGTACATGGCCTCGAGGGGCTGCGGACGATGATCCGGCAGCACGTCTCGTGGTCGGCTCGCCTGTGCGAGGTCCTGCGGAATTCAACGGACTTCGAGATCGTGACCGAGCCCATGCTCTCGCTCTTCTCGTTCCGGCACCGGCCCCGGGGCGTACCCGACATCGACTCCCACAACATCGCCCTCGTGAACGCCATCAATGACGATGGGCGCATTTACCTCACGCAGACCAGGGTGGATGGCCGGTCCGCGATTCGTTTCCAGGTCGGTGCATTCGATGCCACCGAGGCCGACGTGATCACGGCCGGCGAGGTGATTCGCGACGTGGCCTCGCGGATGCTGGCTCCGGCCGTTGCGGCTTCATAGTTTGCCCATATGCGACTGACGCCTGTCGTCTGCAGCCCGGTCCCGCCGCCCACGTCATGACCTCGACTGTCGCGTTCCTCTTCGTCCTCGTGATGGCCCTCGCGCTGTTCTCCTACAGCGCGCAGCGGCTCGTACGATACCTGCGGTTGGGCCAGCCGACGTTCCGGTTGAACGACATCCCTCGCCGCGCCTGGAACCTGCTGACCATCGGCTTCGCGCAGACGAAGATCCTCCGCGATCCGCTCGCCGGCCCGCTGCACGCGCTCGTGTTCTGGGGCTTCCTCGTCCTTCAGGTGGGGGCCCTCGAGATTGTGATCCAGGGGCTGTTGCCCGGGTTCAACTACGGCCGCCTGCTCCCGGTGCCGCTGCACTACCTCTTCCTCCATTCCCAGGAAGTCACGGCCGCCGCGGTGCTCGCTGCGGTGAGCTTCCTGCTCTACCGCCGCATCGTCGTGAAGCCCCGCCGCCTGCAGGGCGACGGCGTGCACTCGGGCGATGCGATCTTCATCCTCTCGCTGATCGCGGGGTTGATGGTGACCCTGTTGGTCGTGGCCGCCGCCGACCGCGCGATCGCGCCGCACTATCCGTTCGCCGCGCAGCCGGTCTCGGCGCCGCTCGCCTTCGTCTTCGGCGCGATGCCGCCCGGTGTGGTGGGCCTCTTACGCGACAGCGCGTGGTGGATCCACGTGATCCTCCTCTTCTCGTTCCTCAATTACCTCCCATACTCCAAGCACCTGCACGTGATCGTGTCGTTGCCCAACACGTTTCTCTCGAATACGAGCGGTCCCGGCGTTGTGGGAGCGATGAAGCCGATGGACCTCGAGACGGAGAGCGAGGTCTTTGGCGCGTCGGACGTGACGCACCTGTCGTGGAAGAACCTCCTCGACGGGTTTGCGTGCACCGAATGTGGGCGTTGCACGTCGGTCTGCCCGGCGAACCTCACGGGCAAACCGCTTTCGCCGCGCAAGATCGTGATCAACGCGAGGCAGCGCCTTTGGGAGGTCGCACCGGCGCTCGTCGGCGGGAGCGACGTGTTCGGCCAGCCCCTCATCGGTACGGCGACTGCAGGGGATGTCACCGCGGTGCTCAACCACAAGCTCCTCGACAACTTCATCACCGAGGAAGAGCTCTGGGCGTGCACCTCGTGTCGCGCCTGCGTCTACGAGTGCCCCGTCTCGATCGACCAGCTCGAGATCATCAACGAGATGCGGCGGAATCTCGTGCTCACCGAGTCGCGCTTTCCGGAGGAAGTGCTCCCGGCGTTCGAGTCGATGGAGCGCAACGGCTCGCCCTGGGCGTTCCAGCCGGCGGATCGCGGGCGCTGGGCCGATGGCATGGACATCCCCACGCTCGCCGAGCTGCAGGCGCGGGGCGAGCGCGCGGACCTGCTGTTCTGGGTCGGATGCATGGGATCGTTTGACGATCGCGCGAAGAAGACGACCGTGGCCTTCGCGCGCATCATGCAAGCCGCCGGCATCCGCTTCGCGATCCTGGGCCAGGAGGAGGCGTGCCACGGCGATCCCGCGCGTCGCATGGGCAACGAGTATCTCTACCAGATGCTGGCGAAGCAGGCGATCGAGACGCTCGACAAGTACGCCGTCACGACGATCGTGACGTCGTGCCCGCACTGTTTCCACCAGATCGGCAACGAATTCCCGCAGCTCGGCGGCCACTTCGACGTCATCCATCACTCGACGTACATCGAGCGCCTGCTCGCCGACGGCCTCGTGCCCTTGCGCAGTGATGAGGGGAAGAAACTCGTGATGGCGTACCACGACTCGTGCTACCTCGGCCGCTACAATGAGGTGTACGATGCGCCCCGCGAGGCGCTCAAGCGTGCGCTGCCCGTCGTGACGCTGGTCGAGCCGACGCGCACGCGGGACCGCGGGTTGTGCTGCGGCGCGGGCGGTGGCCGCATGTGGATGGAAGAGCGCACCGGTGAACGCATCAACGTGGAGCGCAAGAAGGAACTCCTCGCGACGGGGGCGGAAGCGATCGCGGTGGCCTGCCCGTTCTGCATGACGATGCTCGGTGACGCGGGGAAGGCGCTGAACTCGCAGGTGCCCGTCTACGACATCGCCGAAGTCGTCGCGGACCGGTTGGCGCCATGAAACGGCACCTGCGTTGGATCGTTGGGGTGGCCCTGATGGCCTGCGCGGGCGAGACCGAACGCCATGCGGATTCTGCCGCCCCTGATTCCACCAAGCCCGATGTGATCACGGAGGCAGACACGACGGGGCCGGAACCCGTGGAGCCCGCGTTCAGGCTCCTGGGCACCGAGCCGTTCTGGAACCTGCAGATCGATTCAGTCGGGCTTCGCTTCCGCACGCCGGAGGACACGGCAGGGCAGGTCTTCGGCGCCACGCGCGCGGTTCTGGTGGGCGATTCGCTGCGCTGGAACAGCGTGGGCGACGCAGGCATGATCGAGGCCGTGGTGGCGCCGGAGCAGTGCAGTGACGGCATGTCCGACAAGACGTGGCCATACCGCGCGCGAGTTGTCCTCGGGAAGACGACGTACACGGGGTGCGCGGAGAAACAGTAGAGCCGTGGTTGGTGATTCGGGATTCGTGATTCGGCGTGAATCACGGTGATTCGACGCGAGTAGGTCCGCCACGGATCACGCCGAATCACGATTCCCGAATCCCGAATCACGGCTGCAACGCCCCTTGCTGTCGGCTTCCGACACTACTACCATCTCTTGTGTCGACTTCCGACATGAGGCCCAATGCCCCCGCATGAATCCGATGTCCTCCGCGGCACCCTCGACCTCCTGATCCTCAAGGTCCTTGCGCTCGAACCCATGCATGGCTGGGGCGTGAGCCAACGGATCCAGGATCGTTCGAAAGGCGTGCTCGACGTGAACCAGGGATCGCTGTATCCCGCCCTCCAACGCCTCGAACAGCGAGGGCTCATCGACAGCGAGTGGCAGGTCCCCGCGCAGAATCGCCGGGCGAAGTACTACCAACTCACAGCAGCCGGGCGTCGCGCGGTGGGGCAGGAAACGGCGAACTGGCGGCGCTATGTCAACGCCGTCGAACTCATCCTCGAAACCTGACGAGAGCCGGCCCATGGGACTGCGCAATGCCTGGATGCGCCTGCGCGCGAACTTCCGCCGCAATGGCGCCGAACGCGAGCTCGACGAGGAGATCCGCTTTCACATCGAGCAGGAGACGCGAAAGCTCGAGCACACGGGCGTCGCGCCCGCCGAGGCACGCCGCCGTGCCCTGGCCGCGTTCGGCGGCGTGGAACGGGCGAAGGAAGACTATCGCGACCACCGCGGCGATCGCG
>JACMLI010000650.1 GCA_014379705.1 Gemmatimonadaceae bacterium | reverse complement strand
GGGGACGTCGGCTCGCAGTACACCCCCGCCGCCGGCTGGGCGCAGTCGGTGCGCTACCACCTGGACACGCTCGGCGACCCCTCCTGGCGCGGGGCGATCGGCGCCGCGCTCGGTGGGGACGCGTCGGTGGCGACGAGCGGCTTCTGGTCGGCGTTGACAATGGCGACAACGCTCAAGCTCCCGATGCTCTTCTACGTCGAGGACAACGACCTCGGCATCTCGGTGCGTGGGGGAATGCAGACGCCCGGGGGCAACATCGCGCGCAACCTCGCGAGCTTCGAGAACCTCCTCCTGCGCGACGGCGACGGCACCGACCCGCACGAGAGCGCCCGCCTCCTCAAGGAAGGCGTGGACCACGTGCGATCCGGGCGCGGCCCGGCACTCGTGCGCCTGACCGTACCCCGCCTCTCGAGCCACTCCGGGCCTGACAACCAGAAGGGCTATCGCAGCGAGGCGGAGATCGCGGCCGATTGGTCGCGCGACCCCGTGCCGCGACTCAAGTCGTACCTCGTCCCTGCCGTCTTCAGCGAAGACGAATGGCAGGCGATCGAGGCGGAGGTCTCGCGCGACGTGAACGCGGCGCTCGCAGGAGCGCGCGGGCGGCCCACCCCCGACCCGGCCGGCGTCAAGCGATTCGTGTACGATGAACCCATCGATGAAGGGCACGCCGAAGCGTTAGGCGGATTGTCCCGCAGCGAACTGCGCGCGCTGCCTGCGACGCCGGAACCCGCCGTCGAGGGGGACATGGTCCGCCTCGCCGAGGCCGTGCGACGCACGTTGCGTCACGAGCTCGCGGTGAATCCCAAGGTGGTGGTGTTCGGCGAGGACGTCGGCGTAAAGGGGGGCGTGCACCTCGTGACGGAAGGGCTCCAGAAGCAGTTCGGGGAGGCGCGCGTCTTCGACACGAGCCTGTCGGAGGAAGGCATCATCGGGCGTGCGGTGGGCCTCGCCATCTCAGGCCTCATGCCGGTCGCGGAGATCCAGTTCCGGAAGTACGCTGACCCGGCGACGGAACAGCTGAACAACTGCGGCACGATGCGGTGGCGCACGGCCAACCGGTTCTGCGCCCCCATGGTCGTCCGGATGCCCGGCGGCTTCGGCAAGGACGTGGGCGACCCCTGGCATTCGTTGAGCGCCGAGGTGGTGTGGGCACACGCGGTGGGGTGGCAGGTGATCATGCCGTCGAACGCGGCCGATGCGGTGGGCTTGCTGCGCGCCGCCATGCGATCGAAGAACCCGACGATCTTCTTCGAGCACCGTTCGCTGCTCATGACCTCGGACGGCAGCGCGCGGTACCCGGGCGACGAGTACGTGCTGCCGTTAGGCATGGGACGGATCGTGCGTGCCGGCACCGACCTCACGGTCGTGACCTGGGGCGCGATGGTACATCGTTGCGTCGAGGCCGCCGGGCTGTCGCGGGCGTCCCTCGAGATCATCGACCTGCGGACGATCGCGCCCTGGGATCGCGAACTCGTGCTGGAATCGGTGCGGCGCACGGGGCGTTGCCTCGTGGTGCACGAGGACACCATGACGGCCGGGTTTGGCGCCGAGATCGTCGCCATGCTCGCGAAGGAGGCGTTCTGGTTCCTCGATGCGCCCGTGGAGCGGCTGGCGGTCGAGGACGTCCCGATGCCGTACCATCCCATCCTGCTGGACGCGGTGCTCCCCTCGGCGGAGCAGGTGGCGGCGGCCGCCGATCGGCTCGCGAGCACCTAACTGGCTCCTGCTGGCCGGCGCACCGGGGGATAGGTCGGGATCCCGGGGCATTCGCGCTCGAGGTGCCGGAAGGTGGCCGCCGTGCCGAAGTGGAGGAGTAGGCCGGCCTCGCATCCGCTGGCCCGGACCCCCTGGGCCAGCTGCCGCTCGTCCAACGGGTCGAGTCGCGTTGTGGCCCTCAGGTCGACGAGCACGCGTCCCTCGACGATGAATGGGACGCGATGCTGCCCGACTTTCGTCCCCTTGTAGAAGACCGTGACCGCAGCCTCCTGTTCGACGTGCAGTCCGCGGCTCGCGAACTCGAGCGCGAGTGCACGTTGATACACGGGTTCAGCGAAGCCGTGGCCCAATTCTCGATGCACGGCGAAGAACGCCGCGATGACGATGCCGACCACGCGGTCCTGCAGGATGCGAGGAATGCGCCCGTTGGGCAGGGCGTCGGTCGGGACTGCGGTGGGGATGAGCAGTGGAGTGAGCATCGGCGATGCCTGTGGGCGACGGTGCAACATCGTCATGAGGCGCCGGATCTCCGTCATCGTTTTCTAGCGGAGTGGACCAGAAAACTGCGGTCGGGTGGTCGGGTGGTCGGGTGGTCGAGAAGTCGAGGGGTCGGACCGGACACACGCCGATCCCACCCCTCTCGTCTATCTCGTCTATCTCGTCTATCTCGTCCTATCTCGTCCACCACCCGTCCACCCGTCCACCCCGTCTACCCGTCTAAAGAGACGGTGCCGCGAGATACGGGAACGTCGCCGAGAATGCCTTGTCGTTCGCGCCGACGTTGTCCGTCGAGAGACCGGGAGAAACGTTGGCGGGGCTCAGGAGCGGGCCGAAAATCGCCATCAGTCCGGCGTCGACCACGTCGTCGGCCAGCTTGCGACCGCCGTACCCGTCGGCCAGCGCCCACGAGAGCCAGCCAGCAGTCCCGCCGGCCTTGTTGGTCTGGACGATGAGCATGTCGGGCAGGAGCACGGACGCCAGGGTGTTGGCGACCGTCTCGTTCCGCCCCGCCACGGTCCTCACGAAGGCCTTGAGTTCGGCGCTGTGATTCGCGACGTCGGTCGTCGGCATCCCGACGTTGTGGAAGGCATGATTGCGCTTGGCCAGCGTGACCTCGCTGACCAGCGGGTTGCCGAGGCGCTCGACCTGGTTGTAGACGCGCGGCGAACCGCCGCCCGGACCGGTGGTGTCGTCGTCGTCGTTGCCACACGCGGTGAGCGCGGCGACGGCGACCAGCGAGACGAAGATGGAGCGACGCATGGGAGTCAGGGACCTGGAGTGGAGGAAGGAGGCGTTCATCGGGCGATCGTGCCCCACACGCCGATCTTGCCGCTCGCGCCGGTGACCTGGGACGCGGGCAGTTCGACCACGAAGGCAAGCGTGTTGAAGCCGCGGAGGAAGTCGACCGCCTGGCCCGCCGGGCGGAAGGCCGTCGCCGTCGGCGTGTCCGGCAACTGCGAGAGCGCACCGGTCGCCGGCTTGCGGTCCGGAATGATGCGGAAGAACTGCTCGAGGTCGATGAAGAACGGGTCATCGCGGACCCCGGCGAAGAGCTGCACGCCGGTCGCGCTGCCTAACGTTGCGTTGGTCGCGCCGGTCAGCGTGGGACCCGACGTCACCAGCGTGTTCATCGTGCCGGCCAGCGCGGGCGCAACCGGGCCCCGCATGGTGACCTGCTGGCTCGCGCCAGTGCCCGTCACGGTGAACTGCAGCACGCGATCCTCGACGCCGTCGCCGGAGTTGTCGATCTTGAGCTGGTACAGCAGGTTCGCGTCGAAGCCGGCGCTGGCCGCGCCAGCGGGCGTGATCGGCGACGACGTGGTCATGACGAGCACGATCCGGTCGGCACTGGCACCGGGGAAGGCGTACACGTCGTTGATGTCCATGCGAGGGCTCAGCTCGACGTCGGGCGTGTCCTGGTGATCGGACGCGAGGACGCGGGTGGCCGAAGCCGCGACGACGAGCACGGCTGCCGCACCGATGATGCGCGGGGTAGCCAGTCGTCGGAGCGACGAGAGGGACTTCATGATACCTCCTGAAATGATGGGCGATGCTGGTCCGAACCGGGCGCGGTGGGCCTGGTTCCATATCGGGGCTACGCCGCGGATCGATCGCCGGATTGCAAGCACCTCACCCTCGTCCCAACTTCCGTCCCTCTCCTCCCAGCGGCATGTGCAGCGATCGCTCGAAAGTCTGACATCACAGGTCTTCGACCTCGCGATCATCGGCGGTGGCATCACGGGTTGCTGCATCGCCCGCGATGCGGCGCGCCGCGGCATGTCGGTCGCGCTCGTCGAACGGGCGGATTTCTCGAGTGGCACGAGTGCGGCAACTTCGAAGATGGTGCACGGCGGGCTCCGCTACCTGCAGAACCTCGAGATCGGCGTCGTGCGCGAGTCGCTGCTCGAGCGGCGTGCCTGGCAGGTCGTGGCGCCTCACCTCGTGCGCCCGCTCACGTTCCTGCTCCCGACGCACAGCCGGATCGAGGACCTCAAGTATCGCTTCGCCCTCGCGGCGTATGACGCGCTCTCGTGGGACCGCAATCGTCTCCCGCTCGCCACGCAGCACCTGCGGCCCACGCGGCACCTCTCGGCACGCGAACTCGTCGACCTCGAACCGGTGCTCGCCGAAGCGCACCTGCGCGGAGGCATGCGCTACGACGACTGCCACGCCTTCTCCCCCGAACGCGTGGCGCTCGAGTGCCTGATGGACGCGAGTGCCCATGGGGCGTGCGTGCTGAACCATGTCGAAGCCGTCTCGCTGGCCGACGGCACGCCGCAGCGACTCGCGGTGCGTGACTGCCTGACGAGTGATCGCGTGACGATCGAGGCCCGGCACGTGATCAATGCCGCCGGACCGTGGAGCGACGTCGTGGCGGCCGGCATCGGCGTTGGCGCCCCAACCCGTCTCCTGCGATCGCGCGGCATCCATGTCGTTACCCGCGCGATCACCCGACGCGACGCGCTCACCGTCCCCGTGCTCGGCCGCCACTTCTTCGTCATCCCGTGGCGCGATCACTCGCTCATTGGCACCACCGATTCGCCGTACGAGGGCTCGCCCGACGACGTGGGCGTGTCCGAATCGGACCTCGATGACTTCCTCCGGGTCATCAACGCCGGACTCCCCGCGGCTCGCCTGACGAGGGATGACGTGCTGTGGTCGTATGCCGGCCTGCGCCCCCTCATCCGGCAGAAACGTGGCACGAGCTACCAGGCGAGCCGCCGCGCCGACATCGTGCTGGAGCGACCCGGCCTGCTGTCCGTCATTGGTGGCAAGTGGACGACGTCACGCGCCGTCGCCGAGCGGTGCGTCGACCTCATCGTGCACGCGCAGGGCGCGAGCGTGCGCCCCTGCGATACGGACACCACACTCCTTCCCGGAGCAACGTTGGTGACGGACCTGGTCCCCGAGACCGGTCTCGATCGGCGCGCCACCGAGGAGACGGTACGGTACCAGGGAGCGCTGGCGACGCGCGTGCTCGAGCTTGCGCGCTCTTCACCGGACATGGGTTCACTCATCGCCGGCCGCACCTTTGCTGCCGCCGTCGTCATCGCGGTGCGAGACGAGATGGCGGGTACACTGGGCGACGTCATCTTCCGCCGGACCGGACTTGCGACGCTGGGGGCACTCCCGCGCGCGGACCTCGAGCGTACCTGTGCCCTGATGTCCGCGCCACTCGGCTGGTCGGCCGATCGCATCTCGAAGGAGATCGCCGACGTGGAAGCACACTATCGGCGGGTCTCGATGCGCCCCGCCTGACGAGTGCCTTCCCGTGGCACCTGCGCACCTCCGTCGCACCTGCGAAGGCAGCGTGCCCAGTGGCGTTGTTGCGAATACCCCCAAGCAAGACGCGGGGCTCCGGCCTTCGCCGGAGCGACGCAAGTGCGCGCATTGTCAGCTTCCCCCGCCCGCCCCTGACACCCCGATGAGCATCCCGAAGGAGTTTCTCGCCGACGCGAACGCGTTGCCCCCCGTGCTCCGCGCCCTGCT
>JACMLI010000649.1 GCA_014379705.1 Gemmatimonadaceae bacterium | reverse complement strand
GGCCTGGGACGCGGACGCGAACGCGGCGGCCACGGCCGGGCGTCGCGTGACCTGCGCGAGCGCGGTCAGCGGGGCGAAAGCCGAGAAAAACAACGCGATGCGAACCGCGCGTGGCGACGAGAAGGACATGGGGCTCCTGGAGGGTGGTACCAACGCCTCCAATCCTACCGTCGGCGGGCGCCGCGGGGGAGGCGGCGCCCGGGTTGCCGCTCATCGCGCACACATCAATCTTTCACGTTCCAGCGACCTGACACCCCCTCACCCTGACGCCGATGCAACGGCCCACGATGAAGACTCATGGCCACCTCGCTGCCCTCGGGGCGCTCGGGGTGTCTGCCGGCTCCCTCGCGTTGTACGGCCTGTTGTTCTGGATCGCGACGCCGACGGCCACGGGGGGCATCGACGAGGTGCACGCGATGATCACTCGGGTGTCCGTGGCCGTCATCATCGCGGCGCTGGTCGCGGTGCACGTCGTGTTCGCGCTGCAGTTGTTCAACTACGCCAAGGCGAACCGATAGCCTGCTGGGTGCCCAGGTGTCGTAAGAGGTAGGGCGCATGACCCATGCCCGGCTCGGAGTGAACGGGCACGTTCCATGGGTCACCCTGACTCGAGTTCACTTCATGCCACGCATCGTGGCGCAGCATTGCGCCATCATCCCCGCGACGACCGCGGCGGTCTACGAGGTCCTCCGGGACTACGAGGTCGGACACCCGGCCATCCTTCCGCCGGAGCACTTCTCGCGCCTCGAGATCGAGCAGGGAGGTCGCGGAGAAGGGACGGTCATTCGCTTCGCATTCACCGCAGTCGGCGCCACGAGCCTGCACCGCGTCATCATTTGCGAACCCGAGCCGGGCCACCGCCTCGTCGAGATGAACCCGCGCGATGGCACGTGCACCAGCTTTCTCCTGCATGCGGCGGACCATGGCGCGGCGACCCGACTCACCATCCGCACGGAGCTCCGGGCGAGTGGCGCACGAGGGTGGCTGATGCGAGCCGTTCTTCCATCAACGCTGCGTCATGTGTACGCGAAGCAAGCGCGCAACCTCATGACCCTGCTCGGCACGGGTGACGCGATGACCGCTCTCGCCTGACGCGCGTCGGGGCGAGGCGTAAGGGGGCGTATGGGGGCGTATGGGGCGTATGGGGCGTATGAGGCGTATGAGGTTGTGGAGGGCAGGGGGTGGATGGCGTCGCCCCACACGCTCCAGACGCCCCACACGCCCAATAAATCCACCCCCCTTGCGCGCCGCCAATCGTCTATGCTAATAATTTAGCAGCGGATGCTAAAAACCTAGCACACACACCACGCGTAGAATCGCCATGGCAGATACGAAGAGTTCGACGCTCAGTCGCCGCGAACGACAGATCATGGACGTCATTTACGCTCGCGGGGCCGCCACCGCCGCCGAGGTCGAGGCCGCCCTCCCCGACGCGCCGACGTACTCCGCGGTGCGCGCCCTCCTCCGTATTCTCGAGGAAAAAGGCCACCTCAGGCACACGATGGACGGGCCACGATACGTGTTTGCGCCCGTCGTGCCACGCAACAGTGCGCGCGAATCGGCATTGCGCGGCGTCGTCCGCACCTTCTTCGATGGCTCGCCGGCGGGCGCGGTGGCCGCCCTGCTCGACATGTCCGGCGACAAGCTCACCCCGCAGGACCTCGACGAGATCTCCGCGCTGCTCAAGCGCGCCCGCAAGGAGGGTCGCTGACATGTCAATCCCCACGTTGTTGTCCGACCTCGCCTCGAATGGGACATTCGCTCCCGTCGCCATGGTCGCGTTGCGGGCGACCTTGCTTCTCGCGCTGACGGGACTCGCATTGCTCGTCGTGCGCCGGCAATCGGCGAGTCGTCGCCACGTGATCATCGTCCTGGGCACGGCGGGCAGCCTTGGGGCGTCCGTCGTGGCCGCCGCGGGCATGCAGTGGCGCGTCGGGATCCTGCCGCCGACCCACGCGCCGTCGGCACCAGTGATCGTCCAACCCGCCATCGCCATGGCACCGGCCGACGTGGCGCCGGGAGTCGCCGCACTGCCGTTCAACGCTGCCCGCATTGCCGATGCGCCTGTCGCGGCCGACGCCCCCGTCGTTGTCGACGACGCGACGTTTGCCCCGGCCCCCGCAGGGGCGCTGCCCTCGCTGCCCGCGATGCTTGGCTTGCTGTGGATCGTTGGTGTCGCCGGCCTGCTCGGGCACTACGGGATCGGCGTCATGCGCCGCACGCGCCTCGCGTGGCGGGCGTCGGCCCCCCTGCCGGCACCGT
>JACMLI010000648.1 GCA_014379705.1 Gemmatimonadaceae bacterium | reverse complement strand
TCGCCGGATCGGCCAGTGCCTCGCGCAACGCGCGGACCTTGGTGCCGAAGTCCACCGTGAGGAAGAAGTGCCCGACGTAGAGCCGACCCGGGAACGTCGGCGCAAGCCAGAGCAGGTCGGGAACGTCGGCGAGGAGCACATGGCTTGTGTCGCCCACCGCGCGCAGTGCATCGCGCGCCGAGCGATGCGACGCGTTCACGTACTGGAATGGTGCATCGGTGCGAAAGCCGCTGAAGTACCAGGTGCGCGCGGCGATCCAGAGCGGCGTGGCGCCGCACACGAGAAGGAGCACGACGGCGTGGACTGGACGAACCCGCGGCCAGCGGCCGAAGTAGATGATCGCGGCCAGGATCGCGAGGGGAACCTGCATCGTCATCGTCCCGCGATCGGGATACGGGAAGAATGGCCCCGAGAGCGTGACGACGGTGCAGCCGAGGATCCACCCGATGAGGAAGCGATCGCGAAGACCACCCACACGCCATCGCGCGGCCCCACCCCACGCGATCAGCGCCCAGGAAATGGGGTACGCCATGAGCACGATCAGGACGAGGATGTTGATCGCGCGCCAATCGGGGAGCGGAAGGCCACCGCGCGCGTACAGCACCCCGAGGATGATGTAGCACGCGGCCACCGCGCCGGTGCACGACGCGACGAGCGCCAGCAGTCGGCGGTGATCGCGCACCAACGGCCAGCAGCAGAGCGCGATGCCGTACGCGATGGCGAGCAGCGTGATGCCTTCGTAGACGTGCAGCACCGTCATGAGGGCGAACATCGCGACCGCCGCGGCGATGCGCGGCCACGTGGGGCGCAGCACCGCGGAATGGAACACAAGCACGGCGCCCAGCCCAACGATCCACAGCGCCGTTGAGTGCGTGTCGAGCCACACCTTCACGATGTAGTGACTGCGATAGTCCTCGAAGGCCGGGAAGAGGTCGATGGGATCGAGGAGGAACCGCTGCACGGTCGACGACGACGCGAGGCCGGGCACCTGCGCGAGCAACTTGAGGTGCCCCCCCAATCCCCCCGCCAGCATGAGGGGCACGACCACCCAGAGCAGCTGTCGCGGATCCGGGACAAAGCGGCGCACCGCCGCGTACAGCAGGAGCGTGAGCGCGATGGCGAGCGCACTGCCCGCGTACGCGTACGCGCGCTCGGGCGTCGTGCCCACCACGGTCGCGACCTTCCCGACGGCCCAGAAGAAGTAGACGGGCAGGTGCGCGCGATTGGGTTCGGTCGTGAACCGGTTGGTGATCACCGGTCCCTCCCGTTGCGTCTGCCGCAGCCAGATGCGGTACTGCATCTGGTCGGGGGAAATCGTGAGGTTTTCCTCGAAGGTCCACTCACCGCGCTGGCTGAGCTCCGCGCGCCAGAACGGCGCGATGTGGACCACGGCGGCGAGCAGGGCCAGGACCCAGACGATCCACGGAAAGCCAAGCAGGCGACGCGCGCCGGGGAGGCCGGCTGGGCGCACGGCGCGATCGTCAGGCGGGAGCGTCGTCATGCGGAACGGTTCGGGGCTCGCACGTCGGACGACGAGGCGCGGAGGTGACGGCGCTGCGGGGAGCGCATAACATACGCCACCGCCCACCACCCCCGCGACCGGAAGGCGACATGGCGTTCGTGATGGACGATTGGCTCGAGCTGGCCTGCCCGACGTGCAAGGCCACGCTCGAGGGGAATGCCGGATCGTCGTCGCTGCATTGCACGCGTTGCGGGCAGGCCTATGCGATCGAGCACGGCATCCCCGACCTTCGCATCGCGCCCGATCCGTACATCTCGGTCCTCGGCGATGTGGCCAAGGCGCGTGCGCTGCACCGCGAGTTCGGCGAGCGGGATTTCGCGGGCATCATCGACCTGTATTACGCGATGACGCCCGAGGTGCCCGAGCCGCAGGCCATGCTCAACAAGTCGCGCATGCTCGGTGGCACCTCGCGCGCGGACGTAGCGCTCGCGTCGTGGGAAGAGGGCTTCGGGACGCTCGGCACGATCGGTCGCATGCTCGACATCGGCTGCGGCGAGGCGCCGCTGGTCGTCGCCGCAGCGCGTCGTGGGGCGCAGGTCGCCGGCGTCGACATTGGTTTCCGCCACATCACCATGGGGCAGAAGCAGGTCGCACAGGAGGGCCTGCGCGCACCGCTGATCGCTGCGTGCGCGGAAGCGCTGCCCTTCCCCGATGCGACGTTCGACGTCGTGACGATCATGCACGCGCTCGAACTCTTTCGCGACCAGGCGCGCGCGCTCAGCGAGGCCTTTCGCGTGACGCGACCCGGGGGCCGCATCCTCGTGGCCGCACCGAACCGGACAAGTCTCGGCCCCGACCCGCACATCGGCATTCCCGGCGGAGGCCTCCTGCCACGATCGCTGGTGGGCCTGGTGTCGCGCCTGCAGATGGCCCGTCCACCTCATCGACGCCTCCTCACCGCGGGCTCGCTGCGTCGTGAGTTGCGCACCGCGGGATTTGCCGACGTGCGCGTGGGCATCCCGGGTCTCTCCGCGTCGCAGCGGGCGCAGTTTTCCGGCGTGCTCCGCCTCGCGGCCGATGGGTATGGGGGGCTGCGGACCGCGCCGGTCGCGCGCACGGTGTTGCGAGCCATCGGGCCCCTGCTCCAGGCATCGGCCACCAGGCCTCGTTAGGTTGCGGGCGCGATCGCGTCCATCGTGCACACGATCACCTCACCCCCACCGAGGGTCGCCGGAAACACCGCCTGCTCCTTGCAGTCTGCATCGACGTGGGCGGCGAGCGCCGGATCATACAGGTCGAGATAGCGCGGGAACGTGTAGATGAACCACACCTTGCCCTGCTGCCGCAGCGCATCGAAGTCGGCCACGGTCTTCACGCGCGTCCAGGGAAGCCGGTAGTAGAGCAAGTACACGGCGGCCGTCACGTCGGCGACGGCCACCTGGTCGCCCGGTGCCTTCTGCTGCTGCACCATCGCCAGCGGTCCCTCGAAGTCCTGCTTGGGTACGCTCCACTCGCGCGGCAGCGACGCGAGGGAGGCGAGGATGAGCACCCCCACCGCGGCCATCGCGAGCCGTTCACCACGCGTCGTGCGCGCGTCGTCGCTCGCTCCCTTTGGCCACTGCGCCAGCCACGCCCCGGTCGCAAAGGCACCGCGCACGACGAGCAGGACGAAGAAGCCGCCGAGGACGAAGAAGAAGCGAGGGTACATCGTGCCGCGACCGAGCGCCGCGCCGGCGATGATGGCTAGCGGTGCCAGCACGATGATGAGCGCCACGTCGCGATCCCGACGGAACCACGTGATGACCCCGGCGAGGCCGATGGGCGCCGCAATCGCGAGGGCGACAACCGCGAGGCCAAAGGCATCGCCGAAACCCGCACGCAAAACACGAATGCCCTCGGCGACAGCCCATGCCGGCGACGACACCTCCGTCTGGTCCGACGGCTGCGTGAAGTAGTCCAGCATCGGCTGCAGCATCGGGTAGTGCAACGCCGCGCTGATGATGCCACCGACGACGAACGGAAGGAGCACGAGACGCCAATCGGGGCGCACCGTGCCGCGCGCGGGCCAGGCGAGTGCGACCAGCGCAACCACGAATTGCGTGAAGACAAAGAAGACGAACGTCAGGTGCGCATACGTCCCGAGGGCGATGCAGATGGCAAAGGCGATGGCCGCGCGGCGATCGCTGCGACGCAGCATGCCCAGCAGCTGGTGCGTGGTGAGCAGGGCGAAGAAGAGGAGGGCGCTGTAGCCTCGCGCGCTCTGCGAAAACCAGACGTGGTGGTAGGAGACGGCGAGGAGGAGCGCCGCCGAGATCGCTTCGCGTCGACCGACCAATGGCCGGGCGAGCCAGTAGAGCATCGGGACCGAGGCCACGCCGAAGAGCAGCGAGGGCAGCCGGATCGCCCATGCCGTCTCGCCGAACATCACGAGCGACGCGTGGGCGAGGAGTGCGTAGAGCGGATGCTTGTTGTCCCCGCGAAACTCGGAGAGGTTTGCCGGGAACGAGGTGCGAAATGACTGAATGATCGCGGCGATCTCGTCGTTCCAGAGACCCGTGTCGAGGCCCGGCAGGCGAAGCCCGAGGGCCAGCAGGCCGAGAGCGAGTGGGATCAACCACTCGCGGTCTTCGTGGCGATCATGCGAGGAGCGCTTCAAGACGGATCGGTCGATGGTGAGATTTCCACTGCCGCTCGAGCACGATCCGCGCCACCCGCTCGTGGACATGATGACCGGACCGCCGCGGCCCGAAACTTGACAGCTCGACTCGATTGATCAAAGCACGATCCCCTGACTGGAGCGCACGCGCACACCGTGACCGCATCACTGACCGTTATCGTTCCGGCCGTCAACGAGCCGTCGGACGTCCGAAAGACCCTCGAGGCCCTCGAGCGCGAACGCCGCGCGACTGGCGTCGAGGCCATTGTGGTCTCGCGTCTCGGGGCACCCGTGTCCACCCTCGTCAAGGCATCGTTCCCGTGGGCCCGGCTCATTGACGTCGCACCCGGCACCACGATACCGGCGATGCGCGCCATCGCGTTCGAACAGGTGACGACGCCCTACGTCGCGGTGATCGAGGACCACGTAGCCGTGCCCGCCGGATGGGTGGCCCTCATGACCGCGAAGGCCCGCGAAACGGGCGCAATCGTCGGAGGGCCGGTGGATAACCTCGCCACGGTAACGCTCCTCGATCGTGCGGCCTTCCTTTGCGAGTACTCGCACTGCATGCCCCCCCTCCCGGGCGGGAGCACCTCGTGGTTGCCGGGCAACAATGTCGTGTATCCCGCGGATACCGCGCGGAAACATTTGGAGCTGCTGCGGCGGGGGAGCTGGGAGAACGACATGCACGAGGCGATCAAGGCCGACGGCGGCTCGCTGGTCATGGTGCCCGAAGGCGTGATCGGGCACGACAAGCACTACTCGCTCTGGGAATACCTGTCGCAGCGCTACCTCTACTCGCGCTCGTTTGCGGGCAAGCGAGGGCAGCAGTCTTCCGCGCTGAAGCGCCTTGCCTACGCCGCGGGATCCGTCATCCTGCCGCCCGTCCTGCTGCTGCGCATCGTGTCGCGCGTCGGGGCGCGCCCGGACCACCGCGGCACGCTGCTCCGCTCCCTGCCACTGATCGCGACGTTCGTGGTCTCGTGGGCGGCCGGGGAACTCGTCGGCTACCTCGCGGGGCCGGGAGATTCGTTAGGCCGGGTGCGCTGAGGGCCGCGTCAGGCGCGACCGGTGAGGGCGCCCCAGCCTTCGCCCGCCGACCAGGCCACGAGGATCGTGAAGACGTTGGGGAGCGCGCGCGCAAACCGGGCCGCGTTACCCAACCGTCGCTGCGTGCCGGCGTGGCGGGCGAGCAGGACGAGGGGCACCACGGGACCCGACAGCACGAGCATCGCGCGTCTCACCGCTGACGCGTCCGACGCTCGTACCTGGCCGAAGAGACGCCCCCAGTGGAACCGCTGCGACGCCAGCGCGCCGAGTGAGGTGTAGCGGCTCCGGAACTCCACCACGGCGTCAGGCACGAGGTAGAGCACCTCCCCCGCAGCGGCGAGCGACCAGTGCACGCGGGCCTCGTTGTAGCGCTCCTGCCAGATGTCCCGCGTCGCCTCGATGCACCGGCGCTTGTAGCACACGTTGACGTCGGATACCCACGCTTGCGCGCCGGCCTCGAACGGTGGCGCGTAGCGTCCGTAGTCAACGGCCCACACCGACCAGTTGAGGGGATCCTGCGTGGCGGGGCTGATCGCGCCACCAATCACACCATGCGGCAACGCGCGGTGCGCGCGCAC
>JACMLI010000647.1 GCA_014379705.1 Gemmatimonadaceae bacterium | reverse complement strand
TCGTGCGATCGGCGTAGACGGGCACGTCGAGCTGGAGCCCTAGCGTCTCGAGCTGGTCGATGGCGGCGGGGCGATAGACGTCAGCCGCGACAAGGCGGGTCGCACGCCCCTCGGACTTGAGCTTTCGCGCGAGCTTGCCGGACGTGGTCGTCTTTCCAGAGCCCTGCAACCCGACCATCATCACGATCGTGGGCGGCACGGAACTGAGCTTGAGCCCCTCCCGCTGCTCGCCGAGCATGCTGGTGAGCTCGTCGTGGACGATCTTCACCAACTGCTGCGCCGGTGCGACGGACTTGATCTGCGACACGCCGACCGCCTTCTTCTCCACGCGCTCCATGAACTCGCGCGTGAGCTGGAAGGACACGTCGGCTTCGAGAAGGACGCGGCGGATCTCGCGCAGTCCATCCTTGATATCAGCGTCGGTCAGGACCCCGCGCCCGCGGAGCTTGGCAAAGACGCCGGCAATTTTTTCTGAGAGCTCGTCAAACATCGTGCGCGGAAGCTAAGCTTTGCGCCCAACCCCAAGCAAGTCATTGCCTTAGGGCCATGACGGCAGCCACGACTCCCCGACCACCACGATGCTGACCTCCGGTGCCGATCCGCAGGCCTCAAGGCTTCACGCCTTGCGCGTCGTGCTCCTGAGTGCCGTGGTCCTTGGCCTCTGTGGCGCCGCGATTCAGGTGAGCGTGCAAATGGCGCGCGCGCTCCTGCTCGATCGACTCGTGTTCACGTCGCGTGACGTCATCTGGATGGCGCCCATTTCGTGGACCCTCTTCACGCTCGCCATCGCGCTCCCCATTGCGGCGGCGGCACTGCTGCTCCCGCATGTCCGGTGGGACGTGATCGCCCTCGTGACGTTCACCATCGCTGCCGGCCTGATCCTCCTCTCCCCATTCGGCGCGATCGCCACCTGGGCGTCCATGTTGGTCAGCACCGGCATCGCGGTGCAGCTCGCACGGATGCTGCCCACGCAATCCCCGCGATGGCCGATCCACCTCCAACGCACCGCGGCCGGGCTCGTTGTCGCATTCGGTGTCGCCTCGCTGATCGGCGTGGCCACGCGGCAGCTGGGCGAACGACGGGCGATCGCCGGCCTGCCTGCCGCCGACGCCGCCGCGCCTAACGTCATCCTCGTCGTCTTCGATGTGGTCCGCGCGGCGAACCTCAGCGCGTATGGCTACGGCCGGCCCACCACACCGGTGCTCGAGCGCATGGGACGTGAAGGAGCGACCTTCGAGCGCGCCTATTCGGTGGCGCCGTGGACGCTCCCTTCCCATGCGTCGATGTTCACCGGCAGGTTCCCCACGGAGCTCGCCGCCAACTATCGCCGCGGCCTCGAAGCCGGGGTCCCGACCCTCGCCGAGAGTTTCCAGCAGCGAGGCTATCGCACCGCCGGATTCACGGGGAATGCGGTTTACACCGGCTGGGACGCGAAGCTGAGTCGTGGCTTCGAACGGTGGAGTGACTACGTGCGCACCGCGCGCCAGGTGCAGTACGGTGGCCTCCCGTGGCAGGCGAGCAAGGTCAGCGACCTCAGCGAAGCCAGGTCGCTGCGCGACGCGTGGGTCGCGCTGCGATACATCCCCTTGCAGTCGCCCACCAACCTCTCGTTCGACCTGAAGCGCGGCACGACGGTAAGCGATGAGTTCCTCGCATGGCAGCGCGCGCTCCCGCGCGACCGACCGTTCTTCGCGTTCCTCAACTACTACGATGCCCACCGGCCGCGCTTTGCGCCGCCGGAGATCAGCGCGCGGTTCACCGGCGGGAAGTCCCCTGCCTTCGATCGCTACGACGCGGCAGTGGCCTTCGTCGACCAGCAGTTGGGGCGCGTCATGGACTCGCTTCAGGCGCAGGGTGTCCTCGACCGCACCATCATCGCGGTGGTCAGCGACCATGGCGAGTTGTTAGGCGAGCACGAGTTCGTCGGCCATTCGAACATGGTCTATCGCGACCTGCTCTGGGTGCCGTTCCTCCTGCGATATCCGGGACGTGTCCCCGCCGGCGTGCGCGTGTCGACCGCGGTCTCCCTGCGCGACGTCGGCGCGACCCTCATCGACGTGTCGCGGGGGCAGCTGCCGGCGGAGTTCGGCGGCACGTCGCTCGCACCGCTCATGACCGACGGAGTCAAGGTTCCCGTCAGTCCGGTGTTCGCCTATGCGCATCAGGGGGCCAACGTCGCCGACCGGTTCCCGAACAAGACGGGCCCGCTCTTCTCGATCGTACTGGACTCCCTGCACTACATACGCCACCCGAAGGAAGAACTCCTCTTCAACCTTCGCACCGACAGCGCCGAGGCCAACAACCTCGCGGCCGACCCGCGCTTCGCCGCGTCCCTCGCCAAGGGGAGGCGACTGGTGGACTCGATCGCCCCCCGGAGGCCGTAGCTGGCCCTGGTCGCGTGAGGTCTCCGCGCAACGACGTCAGGCAGTCCCTCCAACCGGTTGCTCTGTTCGTCGCTCTACCGGCTCCTTAGCTTCACACTTCAGCCGTTGACCATTGTTTGGTCGACGGTGCGTCACGCCTCGTTTCCGCAAGCTGCGTCCGCCCATTCATGACTCGCCCACAGCGCCGCGAAGAGATCCTCGGTCAGCAGTTGCCGCCCAGGCTGCCACTCATGGCGCTGCGCTCGACCATCGTGTATCCGCTCGGCACGATCGCGGTGCAGATGGGCGCCCCCGAGAACCTCGCCTTGCTGCGGGCCAATGAAGACCCCGGGCTGATCGTCGCGCTCGTCGTGACCGCCGGGGACGCCGACGAAGCGGTCGACAACGCGAAATTCGTGGGACGCGTGGGTGTCGCGGCTCGCGTGCACGAGCGGATCAACCTCCCGGGCGACACCGTCCAGATCACGCTCCAGGGACTTCGCCGGATCACGATCGAGTCGATCGACCAGGCAGAGCCATTCGTGATCGCCGGCGTGCGCCCGGCGCGTGAGATGCCGGCCGAGCCGAACGATCTCGACGACCTGGTCACGCGCATCGTGTCCGCTGCCGAAACGCTCGCGGATCTCGTGGAACGCATCCCGGACGAAGTGCCGCAGATCCTCAAGATGAACGTGTCCGACCCGGGGCGCTTTGCCGACCTTGCGGCCACGAACATGAACTTCCGCATCTCGGATAAGGACGAGGTCCTGCAGCGCCTCGACATCGGACAGCGCCTGCGCTTCATCCTCTCGCGCCTCGAGCGTGAAGTCGCGCGCGCCCGCGTGATGGAGGACGTGAAGAAGTCGACCGAGGTGAAGATCGAGCAGCACCAGCGCGAGTTTTACCTCCGCCAGCAGTTGCGCGCGATCCAGGCCGAACTCGGCGAGACCGATCCTGGCGAGAAGGAAGCGGTCGCACTGCTCAAGAAGGTCGACGACGCCAAGCTCCCGGAGCGCGTGGGGCAGGAAGCGCGTCGCGAGACGGAGCGGCTGCGCATGCTCTCTCCTGCGTCGAGCGAATACCAGGTGATCCGGAACTACCTCGACTGGATCCTCGCGCTCCCGTGGCACAAGCGCTCCGGCGACGAGATGATCGAGCTGGCCAAGGTGGAACAGGCGCTCGAGGGAAAGCACTACGGCCTCAACGAGGCCAAGGAGCGGATCGTCGAGTTCCTCGCCGTGCGCAAGCTCAGGGGCGGCGACCCGCACGGTCCCATCCTCTGCTTCGTGGGTCCCCCGGGCACCGGGAAAACCTCGTTAGGCGAGGCGATCGCGACGTCCATCGGCCGCGCCTTCTATCGCATCGCCGTGGGCGGCGTGCGCGACGAGGCCGAGATCCGCGGGCACCGTCGCACCTATGTCGGCGCGATGCCAGGATTGCTGCTCCAGGCCCTGCGACGCGTCGGCGTGCGCGATCCCGTCCTGATGATCGACGAGATCGACAAGATGTCCGGTGGCGGCGCCTCGGGAGATCCGACCGCGGCGATGCTGGAGGTGCTCGATCCCTCGCAGAACCACGACTTTGTCGACCACTACCTGAACCTGCAGTTCGACCTGTCGTCGGTGCTGTTCATCTGTACGGCGAACAACCTCTTCGACATCCCCGCCCCGCTGCGCGACCGCATGGAAGTCATCCGGATCGCCGGCTACACGGTGGAGGAGAAGGTGGAGATTGCGTGGCGCTACATCATCCCGCGTCTCCTCGAGGAGCACGGGATCACCGACAAGGACATTCAGTTCACTGACGAAGTCCTCGGCTACATCTCGAGCCGCTATGCGCGCGAGGCCGGCCTCCGGAGCTTCGAGCGCCAGGTCGCGACGCTCATGCGCAAGCGGGCGCGCCGCAAGGCCGACGGCGAGGAAGGCGCGTGGGTCGTGGACAACGCGATGATCGAGCTCCACCTCGGCAACCCCCGGCACGCGGCCGAGGAGGCGGAGAAGGAGCCCGAGATCGGCGCCGTCACGGGCCTGGCATGGACCTCGTTAGGCGGGGACATCATGACGATCGAGGCGCTGCGCATGCCGGGGAGCGGCAAGCTCACCGTCACCGGCCAGCTCGGCGACGTCATGCGCGAGTCCGTGGACGCCGCCCTCTCCTTCGTGCGCTCCCGCGCCGAGTCCCTCTCGGTCAACGACCGCGAGTTCAAGGAGAGCGACTTTCATATCCACTTCCCCGCCGGCGCGGTGCCCAAGGACGGACCGAGCGCTGGCGTCGCGGTGACGCTCGCATTGGCCTCGGTGCTGAGCCGGCGCGCCGTGCGTCGCGACGTCGCCATGACCGGCGAGGTCACGTTGCGCGGCAAGGTGCTCGAGATCGGGGGCGTCAAGGAGAAGACGCTCGCGGCGTACCGCTCGGGGCTCCGCGAGGTGATCCTCCCCGCGGGGAACCAGAAGGACCTGCGCGACGTGCCGGACGAAGTACGCAAGAACATGGCGTTTACCTTCGTCAGTACGATGGACGAGGTGCTGCGCCATGCGCTGCTACCAAAGCCGTCCGCGGAGATGGCCGACGTGATCGCCGACACACCGGCTCCACCCCCAGCTGAAGGACGCGACGCGCGCGGGGCGGGCGTGGCCAGGCCCTCCTAGTCCAGGGGCGTCACCGAGGTCGCCC
>JACMLI010000646.1 GCA_014379705.1 Gemmatimonadaceae bacterium | reverse complement strand
GTCAGGCTGGCGAGCGCGAGGGCTAGCTGGTGAGCAGGTCGCATCGGATATCCGGGACGGCGTGTGGCGCGGTACGAAATGCCCGGCCGGGAGCCGGGCAGTGTGTCCGCGCGAAAGCTAGCCTTGCCTCGAGGGTCAGGACACCAAGACCTGCAGCGACTAGAGGCTGTCGGGATCGAGGTTCCGCGCCCTGCGCCACGCCGGCAGGACGTCGAGTTCTACTGCCCATCGTTCGATCGACGCTGCGTCGATGCGGTCACCCTGCACCCGGCACATGCGAGCAATGTCCTCGAGATGCCGCGTCGAACCCGATTGGGTGAAATACGAGAGCTTGCGGACGATCACGTACTCGACCGGCGCGACACGCACACCGATGTCGCCCACCTGGAACGATCGCACGTGTTCGAAGGCCCAGGCGTGAAGGGGATCGTCACCGGCGACATAGCAGTCGGCCACGAGTCCCGTCTCCATGTGGATGAGGTTGAAATGCCCATGTCGGGCACGGGCGGTTTCGGCTTCGAAAGCCTCCGGAGGGGGAACGGCGAATTCGGCCGGAGGCCACAGCGCCAGGAAGCGCACAGCGTCGACCGGCTGCACGGCCAGTACGAGATCGATGTCGCGTGTGAAGCGAGGCTCACCATAGACGATGGTCGCGACACCGCCCGTCACGAAGTACGGAATCTCCGTCGTTGCAATCGGACGGACGAAGAGCTCGAGCAGGCTAGGCTCGGTCACCCGACATGATGCGGCGGGTCTCGGCCAGGACGCGCTCGCGGGTCCAGTCGGGGTGGCGCTGAACAACGGCGGCTTCGGTGAGTGCCCGTGCGTCCCGCCAGAGTCCGTCTGCCACCCGCAGCTTCTCAGCGGGCGTCATCGACCGGAGTTGTGGCAAGGCGATGTCACGTGGGCTGCGCATGCTCGAAATGTCGAGGGCTGGGGGAGGGCCGGCAAGCGCTTCCCTGAACCCATACAGCGCTCCGCGTCGCTGTTTCGCGGGCATCTGCCATCGTCCGTTCGCCGACGGTGACCGTAGTCGGGCCCGGCGCTGGAGCGCCCTTTGGCGCGCAAGGCGCCTGACGTGTAGCCTATCTACCTATCAATAGGTAGACAGACTACATAATGCCCAGGCCGCGCGCCCGATCCGACCTTCTCCCCGGCACCCTCGACCTGCTGGTGCTGCGGACCTTGAGCCTGGGGTCCCTTCATGGCTACGCGATAGCCCAGCACATCGCGAAGCTCTCGGTCGACGTGCTGCAGGTGGAGCAGGGCTCGCTCTATCCGGCGCTTGAACGCCTGCTCTCGGCGGGTTGGGTCACGGCGAAGTGGGGCGTGTCGCCGACGGGGCGCAAGGCGCGTTACTACACGATCACGGCGGCCGGTCGTCGCCAGCTTGGGCAGGAGATCTCCGATTTCGACAGGCTCACGCGGGCCATTGCGCGCGTGCTTGGGCGCGAGGAGCCGGCCTGATGTCATGGCTCGACGGGTTCATTCATCGGGTCCGCACGGTGCTGCGACCTGCGTCGTACGCGTCGGAGCTGGACGAGGAGATGCAGCACCATCTCGAACTCGACGCGATGCAGCAGGGTGATCGCGATCGCGCTCGACGCGCGTTCGGCAACCGCACCGCGTTCCAGGAGGAAACACGCCAGCAGACCTGGCTGCGATGGAGCGACGCCCTGCGCCAGGACTGCGGCACCGCGTGGCGCGGCCTGCGTCGAAGCCGGGCAACGACAGCGCTCGCCGTCGCCACCCTCGCCCTCGGTATCGGTGCGAACGCGGCCACGTTCACGGTCATCGACCGGCTCTTCCTTCGCCCACCCGCGGGCGTCGAGGCGCCGTCCGAGCTGCGTCGCTATTGGAAGCAGATGTTCTCGAGTGGCGCGGGCCCCTCGTTCGCATCGCTACCGCAGACCTTCCAGATGTACCGAGCGATCGCGGAAGCGAGCGGTGCTCCGGACCAGGTGTTCGCGTACGCGCCCGACTTCGGGAACCTTCGGGTCGGGCGTTCGCTCGAGGGACAGCGCGTGCGTGGCGTGTGGGCCTCGGCGAACTATTTCGACGTCCTCGGCGTGCGCATGGCGCTCGGGCGAGCGCCATCGGCGGACGAGGATCGCATGGGCAACGCCACGCCAGTCATCGTGGTCAGCCACGACTTCTGGGTGTCGCATTACGGCAGCGCAAGCGACGTGCTTGGGCGATCGCTGCAGCTCGGGCCGCAGGCATACACGGTGATCGGCGTGACCGCTCCGGGGTTCACGGGGCTCGACCTGCAAGCCGTCGACGTGTGGGTTCCACTCGCGGCGTCGCCGGCGTTCTACAACCAGCCATCGACCGCGTGGACGTCGTTCCGCTTTTATGGACTGCAGGTGGTGCAGCGCTGGCGCGACGACGCGTTGCTGTCGACCGTCGAAGCCGGCGCGACGCAGCGCATTCGCGCGATCAACTCCGCGCAGTGGAGACGCCCGGATACGACGACGCGCGTGTTTGTCGGCCCGCTCAAGGCGGGCTGGCAGGGCACACATGTTCCAATCAAGCTGGGGCAGGACCTTGTCATTGCGACGCGCCTCGCCGCGGTCGTGGCGATCGTGTTGCTCATCGCGTGGGCCAACGTGATCAACCTCCTCCTGGCGCAGGCGACGCGTCGTCGGCGCGAGGTCGCCGTACGGCTTGCACTCGGGATGTCGCATGGTCGCTTGATGCGGTGCCTTGGCATCGAGAGCATGATGCTGGCTGGGCTTGCCGCTGTTGGAGCGGGCGCGATCGCATGGGCCGGGGGCAACGCGCTACGCACACTGCTCCTGCCTGACGTGGCGTGGAGGGACGATGCGTTCGACTGGCGCGTCGCAGCGTTCACCATGGTCGTCGCGCTCCTGAGTGGCGTCCTCGCGGCGGTCGTGCCGGCGTCGCAGGTGCGGCGTCACGGAGTACACCACGCCATCAAGGCGGGGACCGGTACGGCGATCCAACGTCGATCACGGCTCCGCTCGGGACTCGTGCTTACGCAGGCGGCGCTCTCCGTTGTGCTCCTCGTCGGCGCGGCGCTCTTCCTCCGCAGCCTGCGCAATGTGGAGGCCCTAGACATTGGATACGATGCGGACCGGCTGCTGTTCGGCTACGCGCAGTTCGAGGAGGGTCAGTCGCCGCCACACGCCGTGGCCGCGGCCACGGCGCGCGACGTGGCGGTCCGACTGTCGGAATACCCCGGCGTCCTGGGCGTTGCGCGAACGAACTTCGAACCGATGCGTGGCGTTGGCTTCACGAAGTTCTACACGGAACGTGACTCGGCGGGGTCGTTCGGGGGGCACGAGCCGACGTACGCACAGGTGTCGCCGAGCTTCTTCGAAACGGTCGGGCTGAGCCTCCGGGCGGGGCGCACGTTCAGCGGAGGTGACGCCGACGGGGTTCCTCCAGAAGTGATCGTGAACGACGCGATGGCGCGGATGGCCTGGCCTGACCGGTCGGCGATCGGGCAGTGCATGCGCTTCATCGCCCGCACGAACCATTGCTATACGGTTGTTGGCGTGGTCGAAACGGGGCGGCGGGGCTCCCTGATCGAACCCGAAGCACGGGCGATGTTCTATGTGCCGCTCGGCAACGTGCCCGAGGTCGAGGGGCCGGGGCGCGTGATCGTCGTGCGCACCGACGCACGGGCGATGGTCGCGGCGTCCTCGGCACTGGAGGCGGAGATGCGACGCGCGTGGCCCACCGGGTTGCCCACGATCAGGCGGATGACGACAAACCTCGAGCCCGAATATCGCCCGTGGCGCCTGGGGGTCACGCTCTTCGGCTCGTTAGGCGTGCTGGCGTTCGTCGTCGCGCTCATCGGCGTCTACGGCACGGTGGCCTACACGGTCGGCGAGCGCACCCGGGAGTCTGGTGTGCGCATGGCGCTAGGGGCCGCCGTGCCGACGCTCCTGCGCCAAGTGCTCGGCGAGGAACTGCGCGTCATCGGTCTGGGAGTCGCGGTCGGCATCGGGTTGGCGCTCGCAGGCGGCCGGCTGCTCGCGGCGTTGCTCTACGGCGTGACGCCGTGAGATCCCGCCGTCCTCACCGCCGTTTCACTCGGCGTGCTCGCCGCCGCCGCGATGGCCACCCTGCGACCGGCGTGGCGGGCGACGCAGGTGGACCTCGTGCGGGTGCTGCGGGACGAGTAGGCTGTCACGACGCCGGGTCCCGGATCTGCGCTCGCCTTCGCTCGTTTGTCCGGGATGACAAGGGGGTGTCCGACGCTCCGGCGAAGGCCGGAGCCCCGTGTCGTCGACTTGTGCAGTTGGAGCAAACACGACACCAGGCACGCTGCTTTCGCAGGTGCGACGGCCCGTGTCGGCCTAACGAGCGACCAGCGCCCCCTCTGTCCACACCCGCCCACCGCCCCGGAAGGCCCACAGGTTGTTCCCGCGCGCGGCGAATGGAGGGAGCGTGATCAGCTTCTTCACGTTCCCACCGCCAAGCACCACGTAGTCGCAGAGCAACCCGGCGCGAAGGAGCTCCGTGACCTGGTGCACGTGGTGCTCCCACTTCTGGCGGCCCAGGCGCTTGAGCCCGCGCACACCGACGTAGTCTTCGTAACTCTTCCCCTCGCGATACGGGAGATGCGCCAGCTCGAGCGGCTGCACCTTGCCATGGTCCACGATCGCCGAGCCGAGGCCGGTGCCGAGGCCGAGGAAGAGCATGCGGCGGCCGCGGTAGCTGCCGAGCGCCTGCATGGCCGCGTCGTTCACGATGCGAACCGGGCAGCCGAAGGCGCGGGCGTAGCTGAAGCGCGTCCAACCCGCTGCGAGGTTGTGGGGCTCCTGTTGCGGACGACCCCCCTTCACCGGTCCAGGATAGCCCATGGTGATGACGTCGTACGACCAGTCGCGGACGGCCTCGCGCACGCTGTGCACCATGCGCGAGGGCGTCAGGTCGGGCCCCGATGGCAGCTTGAGCACCCGCCGCTCGCCGGCGATGGCGATCTTGATGTTCGTCCCCCCCACGTCCACCACCAGGACGCGGAGGGTGGGCTCGGCCTTGCGCGCGGTCATGCGACGCGCCTCCGGCGAGCCATCGTCAGCGGGGATCGATCCATCCATCCACCTCCCGCGTGAGCTCCATCGCTTCCGGTGGACCCCAACTCCCCGCAGCATATGGCGTCGGTGCGCGGTCCATGTGCAGCAGCGGATCGACGATGCGCCACGCCGCCTCGACCGCGTCCTGCCGGGCGAAGAGCGTGGCTTCGCCCTGCATCGCGTCGCCGAGCAAGCGTTCGTACGCGTCCATCTCGTCGCTGGTCTTCTGACGCGTCATGGAAAGCTCGATCGGCGCGCCGGCCATGCCCTCGCCAGGCACCTTCGCGGTCGCGCCGATCGCGATCACGACATCCGGCCCGAGGCGGAAGCGGACGTAATTGCCCATCGCCGGCGCGGCCTCGTTGAACACCACCTGGGGCGGCGCCTTGAGTTCGACGTACACCTCCGTGGCCGTTACGGCCAGGGACTTGCCGGCTCGGATGAAGAACGGCACGCCGGCCCAGCGCCAGGAGTCGACGTGCACGCGAACCGCCGCATACGTGGGCACGATGGAGTCCGGCGCCACGCCCGGTTCCGACCGGTACCCCTCGAACTGGCCCAGCACGGTCTCGGCCGGGTCGAGGGAGCGCACGCACCGCAGCACCTTGGCCTGCTCGTCGCGAATCGCTTCGGGATAGGCGCTGCTCGGCGGCTCCATGGCGAGGAACCCAACGACCTGCAGCAGGTGGTTCTGGATCACGTCGCGCACGGCCCCGGCCTCCTCGTAGAACTTCCCACGACTGGCGACGCCGAACTTCTCCGCCATCGTGATCTGCACGTTCTCCACGTAGTGACGGTTCCACACCGGCTCAAAGAACGCGTTGGCAAAGCGGAAGTACAGGAGGTTCTGCACCGCTTCCTTGCCGAGGTAGTGATCGATGCGGAAGATCGCCGATTCCTCGAAGCGGGCGTGGAGCGTGGCGTTGAGCGCGTGGGCCGACGCGAGGTCGCGCCCGAAGGGCTTCTCGAGGATCACGCGCCCGCCGGTGGTGCAGCCCACGCCAGCCAGGCCCTCCACCACGGTGGCGAACAGGGACGGCGGGATCGCGAGGTAGAACAGCGGGTGCGTGGCCCCGCCTAACGCCGTACGGATGCGCGCGTAGGTGTCGGGCTCGAGGTAGTTTCCGCGCACGTAGGTGAGATGCCCGGCGAGCACCTCGAACGCCGACGGATCGACGTCGATCTTCGCCTCGGCCAGCGACGAGCGCGCGCGCTCGACGAGCTGTTCCTGCGTCACGTCGCTCGACGCGACCCCGACGACCGGGAGGTCGAGGACTCCCCGTCGCGCCATGCCGTAGAGCGCGGGAAAGATCTTCTTGTGCGCGAGGTCGCCGGTGATCCCGAAGAAGACGAGGGCGTCCGACTTCGCGCCGTTCATGTGTGGGGCTTCTCGACGTGGCCGCCGAACTGCTTGCGCAGGGCGGACAACATCTTGTTGGCGTAGTCCGCTTCGCCGCGGGAGGTGAAGCGCTCGAAGACCGCGCTCGCGAGCACGTGGATCGGCACGCCGAGATCGTTGGCAGCGGCGAGGGTCCAGCGCCCTTCCCCCGAATCGGAAACGCGGCCCGCGTACCCCTCCAGCGTGGGGCTCTCGGCCAGTGCCTGCGCGGCGAGGTCGAGCAGCCAGGACGGGATGACGCTTCCCCGCCGCCAGAGCTCCGCGATCTCGCCGACGTCGAAGTCGTACTGGTAATGCTCGGGGTGCTTGAGGGGCGTCGTCTCGGCGTCGATCTCCCGCGCCCGCTGCCCCGCGTTGGCGTGGCGCAGGATGTTGAAGCCCTCAGCGTAGGCCTGCATCATCCCGTACTCGATGGCGTTGTGCACCATCTTCACGAAGTGCCCAGCGCCCGCGGGGCCGCAATGCAGGAAGCCATGGTCGGCGGTGGAATCGGTGCGCGGGCGACCTGCGGTGGGAGGCGCGGCCCCGGCCCCCGGGGCGAGCACCTCGAAAAGGGGCCGCATGCGCTGCACGACCTCCGCGTCGCCGCCGATCATGAGGCAATAGCCACGCGCGAGCCCGAAGACGCCGCCACTTGTGCCGCAGTCCACGTAATGGAGGCCGCGCTCCCTGAGGCGCGTGGCGCGCGCGATGTCGTCCTGGAAGTTCGAATTGCCCCCGTCGATGATCGTGTCGCCAGGCTGCAGGTGCGGGAGCAGGTCCTCAATGGCGCGATCGACGATCCCGGCGGGGACCATGAGCCAGACGAGCCGCGGCGCCGGGAGTGCCGCGACGAGGGCCTGTGGCGAATCGGCGCCGACCGCGCCTTCCGCAGCGAGTGCCGCGACCGACGCTACGGCCCGATCGTAGGCGACGCAACGGTGGCCGCCCAGCATGAGGCGACGCACCATGTTGGCGCCCATGCGCCCGAGCCCGACCATGCCGATGTCCATGCTTCCGTCCGGTGTGCAGTAAGGCGCGAGCGATGCGCCGCGGGCGCGAGTGAGGGTCGTCGCGCTAACGTACAAGTCGCGACCCCGCGCACAAGTTCGCTTCACTCTCCGCAATCGATGACGCTCCCCGAGCAGGTCCACATGGCCGACCCCGCCACGCTCGCCGCGCGACTCGTCGCGGAGGTCGCGCTGGTGAGCGCTGCTGCGGTCGGATCGCGGGGGGCGTGGAGCCTCGCGATTCCCGGAGGCTCCGTGGTCGACGTGCTCTTGCCCGCCCTCGCGCGCGCAGAATTGCCCTGGGATCGGGCCCACCTGTTCCAGTGCGACGAGCGCGTGGTGCCGCTCGGGGATGCGCGCTCCAACTGGGACGCGCTCCAGCGCCTTGGGCGTATGATGGCCCGGCTGCATGGGGCGACGCTTCATCGCATGCCGGTGGAGCTGGGGGACGACGCCGTCCGCGCCTACACGTCCCGCCTCGAGCAGGTTGGCGGACGGCCACCCGCGCTCGACGTCGTGTTGTTAGGCATGGGGGAGGACGGGCACGTGGCGTCGCTCTTTCCCGGACGCGCGGCGCTCGACGTGGAGGATGCCGCGGTGGTGATCGAGCCCGATGCTCCCAAGGCGCCGCCGCGCCGGCTCTCCCTCACGATGCCGGTGCTCACCGGCGCATCGCTCACGGTGGTGGCCGCATTCGGCCCTGGAAAAGCCGGCGCCGCGCGCGCGGCCTTCGACCCG
>JACMLI010000645.1 GCA_014379705.1 Gemmatimonadaceae bacterium | reverse complement strand
GCTGGCGGCGCGCACCCCGGCGTGGCGGACGCGCTTCGACCTGGCGACGTACGAGGCACGGGCGCAGCAGGCGGCGCAGGGGATCCTGATCTTCAAGCTCCTGATGGGGGCCATCACCGGCATTTCCCTGCTTGTCGGCGGCATCGGCATCATGAACGTGCTGCTGGCGTCGGTGTCGGAGCGGACGCGGGAGATCGGGATCCGGCGCGCGACGGGCGCGACGCGTCGCGACATCCTGCTGCAGTTCCTGGCGGAGTCGGTGGCGATCTCCGGCTTCGGCAGCGTGCTCGGCATCGCGCTGGGACTGGGCGGCGCCTTCGGCATCACGGCCGTGATTCGCCGCTACGCGACGGCCGGATTCATCCAGGCGTCGTTCAGCTGGGGCTCGGTCGCCGCGGCCGCCGGGGCGTCACTCCTGATCGGGCTCCTCTTCGGGACGTATCCCGCACGACGTGCTTCGCAGCTCAGCCCGATCGACGCCATTCGACACGAATAGCGGACGGGCGGGCGGGCGGGCGCTAGAAGATGATCGTGCCGCCCTTGAGGATGCGCATGACGTCCATGCGAAGCACTGCCGGCTCCGTGCCGTCGATGAAGTACTCCGTGTACCGGCGGTCGGCGGGCGTGAATGGATCCGCGAGGGCCCCCGTCGTACGGTCGATCTCGGCGATCACGAGGCCGGCCGGGGGCGTCCACGGCGAGTTCGCACCGCGCGACACGCCCGCCAGCTGAATCATCCGGCCAAAGATCGGCGCCGCGAGGACTCCACCAGCGGCCCCCGGGGCGATGGATGACGGCCGGTCAAAACCGAGCCACACGCCGGCGACGAGGTCGGGGGTCATGCCGACGAACCAGACGTCGGTGTTGTCGTCGGTCGTCCCGGTCTTCCCCGCCACGGGGATGCTCGCGGGGACAAACTTGCGAATGGCGGTGGCGGTCCCGCGGTCCACGACGTCGCGCATCATGTCGCGCACGATGAAGGCGACCCTGGGGTCGAGGGCCATGACCGGCGGCGTGATGCGATTCTGCCAGACCACGCCCCCGTTCGCGTCCTCGACGCGCGTGATGAAGCGCGCCTCGACGCGCGCGCCGAGGTTGTCGAAGGCGGCGTAGGCGGCCACGAGGTCGAGGGGCTGCACGACGGAGGCACCGATCGCGCTCGACGGGTACGGGGCGATCGCGGAGTTGATGCCTAACGCCCGAGCCATGGCGATCACGCTATCCATGGTGTACCGCGTGGCCAGCTGCACGGCGACCGGGTTGCGCGAGCGCGTGAGCGCCTCGCGGAGCGTGATGTTCCCGAGGAACTCGCCATCGGAGTTCTTCGGCCGGTAGGTGACGCGGCTCGACATCTGGATGGCGATCGCGGTGTCGGCCACGATTTCGTTGGCGGCGAGGGAGTCGGACACCGCGGTTGCGTAGACGATCGGCTTGAACGCCGATCCGGGCTGCCGCATGCCATTCACGGCGCGATTGAACGGCGAGCGCGCATAGTCGCGTCCACCGACGAGGGCACGCACGTCGCCCGTGAACGGGTCCATCGCCACGATGGCCCCCTGCAACGTCGTCGAATCCTTGCCGGCACCGGCCTTCGGCACGCGATAACCCGGGCGGGCCTCCACGTCGGCAACGCCTTCCGTGAGCGCCTCGACGGCGGCGCGCTGGAGCACGGGGTCGAGGGTCGTGTAGATGCGGTACGCCTGCTCGCCGATCGCCACGTTGTTACGCGCCGCCTGCACACGCACGACGTCGATGAACCAGGGGGCCGGAGCGGAGAACCCTTCGTCGGTCACGGTCGTGAGCGGCTCGCGCTGCGCGGCCTGCGACTGCGCATCGGTGACAAAGCCCTGCTGGGCCATCAACGCGAGCACCGTGTTCCGGCGCGTCTTGTTGCGCGCCGGGTACCTCACCGGATCATAGATCGATGGTCCCTTGGGCATGGCCGCAAGTGACGCGGCCTCGGCGAGCGTGAGGCGCGCGGCCGGCTTGCCGAAATAGTGGCGCGCCGCGCTCTCGATGCCGTAGTAGCGACGACCGAAGTGCAACTGGTTGAGGAAGGCCTCGAGGATCTGGTCCTTGGTGTAGTGCCGCTCCATCTCGCGCGCGGCCTGCTGTTCGCGGAGCTTGCGTCCGATGGTGCGGTCGGAGCGGTCGATCACGTCGGGGTGCATGTTGCCGACCAGGAGCTGCGTGATCGTGCTCGCGCCGCGCACGCGGCCGCGCAACGCGTCCTTCAAGGCACCGGCGACGCCGACGAGGTCGACGCCATCGTGCTGGTAGAAGCGCTGGTCCTCCACCGCGATGAACGCCTGCGGGACGTATTTCGGCAGGGTGCGCAGCGAGACGCTGGTCCGCCACTCCCGCCCGATCTCCCCGATGTAGGATCCATCGCGCGCAAAGACGATGGACGATTGCAGGGGCGGTACGATGCGCCAGGGGTCCTCCGCCACGGGGCGCACGGCGGCCTGGGCGTGGAGCGACGCTACGGGAGTCGCCAGGGAGAGCGCGAGCAGCGCGGTGCGGGTGACGCTGCCGATCAGACGCGCGACGCTCGGGGCCATGCCTAACAATTCGTCTCCTGCCGCCGGACGCGGCGCGATGGTGCCTGAAAGATAGCGTCCCCTGATACCCGGACTCGCCGGAGCAGGGTTCCGTGCGGGCAAGAAGGTGAGAGGGTGAGAGGTGATGGGCGTTGCTGGGGTCCCTGCGGCAGGGCACCTTTCCCGGATGCTTCGACCGATCACCCTGGCTGTCGCCCAACTCCGTCCCCGGAAGGGGGACTACGCCGCGAACCTCGAGCGGGTGGGAGCGGTGCTGGCGCAGATGAGCGCCTCCACGCCACGTCCGCACGTCGTGCACTTCGCCGAGACGGTGCTGTCGGGCTATTTCGTCGAAGGCGGTGTCCGGGAGGTGGCTGTGACGGCGGGCACACTCGCGGCCGACCTCGACCGCGCGTACCGGGGCCACGGGAGCGCCGGCGGCCGCCCGATCGACGTCGTGATCGGGTTCTACGAGCGGTGGCGGGAGACGCTGCACAACAGCGTCGCGTACGTGCGCCTTGGCGACGGGGACCCGCAGGTGCTACATGTGCACCGGAAGACGTTCCTGCCGACGTACGGGCTGTTCGACGAGGAGCGCTTCGTGGAACGCGGGCACGACTTTCGAGCCTTCGACACGCCGTGGGGACGCGCGGCGATGCTCGTCTGCGAGGATGCGTGGCACTCGCTCTCGGGGACGATCGTGTCGCTCGATGATGCGGACCTGATCTTCATTTCGTCGGCAGCGCCCGCGCGTGGGATTCACCCGAGACACGACGAGATTCCCGGTCCTGGCAGTGTGTCGCGGTGGGAGCGGCTGGTGCGCGAGATCGCGGAGGAGCACGGGGTGTTCGTATCGCTCGCGAACCTCGTGGGGAGCGAGGGGGGGAAGGTGTTCGCGGGGAGTTCGTGCGTGTTCGGTCCGCGCGGCGACCTGCGCGGACGCGGGCCATCGTGGGAAGAGGCGGTGCTCGTCCTTCCCGTCGATTTCGGCGATGTAGGGCGCGCGCGGGCGGACACGCCGTTGCTGGCGGACCTGCGGACGGCGTTGCCGCACCTGCGCCGCTGCCTGGACGCGGC
>JACMLI010000644.1 GCA_014379705.1 Gemmatimonadaceae bacterium | reverse complement strand
GCCGAGGCGTGTCCATAGAAGCCGGCGCGGAGCCCGTGGCGCTCGAGGAGTTCAGCGAAGCGCTGCGTGTACTCGGAGAGGTGCTTCGGATCCACCGCCGTGTCCTCGACGAACGCCATCGAGCGCTCACCAGGTTTTCCAGCGGCGCTGAGCAGCCCGAGCCCCGCCTTGCGCAATTCGCGGAAGCGCGCGAGCTCCGCGGGCGTCTGGGCCCGAGCGATCGCGTACGCATGCCCATGGGTGCGCCATAGGGCTTCGAGCCGTTGGGCGGCGGCGGTCGCTTCGTCGACCGTGTCACCGTAGAACTCGAGCCAGAGCAGGGCTCCCGGGTCGCCACTCAGGACCGAGACGAGCGGCGCATGCGTGGGCGAGCGTCGCGCGAGGTCGAGAATGAACCGATCGACCAGCTCGATCGCCGCCGCGTCGCAGGCGCGCGCGTGCTCTACGGCAGCGATCCCCAGGGCCACCGTCTCGAAATGGCCGGCCACGCCGACGACCGCGCCCGGGAGCGGCACCAGCTTGACCGTTGCCTCGACCACGATCGCGAGTGTGCCCTCGGAACCCACGACAAGGTTCGCGAGGTTGAAGGGCCCGCGCTCCGGCAGCATGCGCTCGAGGCGATACCCGCCGGACTTTCGCCAGAAGGGAGGAAAGTCCCTCCGGATCGACGCCTCGTGCTGCCTGACGAGTAACGCGATGTCACGGTGGAGTCGTGCCTCGAGCGAGTCCCCGCGCTGGCGCGCGGCCAGGGCGTCGTCGTCGACGGCTTCGAGTGTCGCGCGCGTCCCGTCCGAGAGCACCACGTCGATCGACACGACGTGGTCGATGGTCATGCCGTACCGCGCCGAGCGGGCCCCGCACGAGTTGTTGCCGATCATCCCGCCGAGCGTGGCCCGATTGGACGTGGACGTGTCGGGGGCGAAGAGCAGGCGATGCGCGCCGGCGGCCTTGTTGAGCTCATCCTGTACGAGGCCCGGCTGCACGCGCGCCGTGCGCGCCACCGGGTCGAGGGCGAGCAGGCGATGCATGTAGCGGGAGAAATCGAGGACGATGGCACGTCCCACCGTCTGGCCGGCGAGGCTCGTTCCCGCACCTCGCGCCAGCACGGGGACGCCGTGTCGCCCCGCCACCTGCACCGCCGCGACGACGTCGCCCGCATCGTGCGGAAACGCGACGCCCAACGGCTCGATCGCGTACAGGCTCGCGTCGGTGGCATAGAGGTGCCGCGACCACTCGTCGAACCGAACCTCGCCCTTGAGGGCGTCGCGCAGCGCCGCCTCGAGCCCAGCGCTCACTCGCCCTTCCACATTGGCGCGCGCTTCTCCACGAAGGCCCTGACGCCTTCGCGGAAGTCGTCGCTGGCGTACGCGCGCGTGACCAGGTCATCTCCCTCGGCGTCGAACCTGGCCACGATGCGACGGATGGCTTCGCGCGTGACCTGCACCGTGATCGGGGCGTGCCCGGCGAGGCGGGTGCACAACGCGGTGAGCCGCGAATCGAAGGCCCGCGGATCCGCGAGCGGCAGCACGAAGCCGAGGGCGAGGGCCTCGGCCGCCGTCATGAACTCCGCGGTGAGGAGCATCTGCATCGTGCGCGACACGCCGAAATGGGCGACGAGTCGCGCGTAGTTTGCCATCGAGAGGCAGTTGCCCACGGTGCGCGCGATGGGTACGCCGAACTGCGCGTCGGGCGTGCAGAGCCGCAGGTCGCACGCCGCGGCCAGCGCGAGCCCTCCCCCCACCGCGTAGCCCTGCACGCCGGCGATCGTGGCCACCTTGAGCGTATCCAGCCGGGCGACCGTGGCCTCGAGGCGCTTCTCGTAGGCCAGGCCATCGGCGCCCGTGGTGAAGTCGACAAACTGCGAAATGTCGGTGCCGGCGACGAAGTGGCTCCCCATGCCGCGCAGCACGAGAACGCGCAGGTCGTCCATGCCGGCCATCTGCTCGAGCGCCGCGTCGAGGGCATCGTACATGGCCCACGTCATCGCGTTGCGTGCGGCCGGGCGATCGAAGACAATGGTGGCGACCGGGCCCCGGATGTCCACGCGCACTTCACCGGCTTCGGGCCTCATGCGTCCTCCCTGCCGGCTTCGCGGCGGATCTCCACGGAGTGTTCGCCCAGCTGTGGCGGGGGCCGCCGCACGCGCATCGGCGTGGCGCCGAACTTCACGGGGAAGCCGAGCGTGCGCACCCGTCCGGCCACCGGATGCTCCACCGGCTCGATCATCTGGCGGGCGTGGGCGTGCGGATCGGTGAGCGCCTCCTCGAGGTCCACGATGGGCCCGGCTGGCACCCCGGCGGCGAGGAGGCGCTCGACCCACGCAGCGGTCGTGTGCGGGGCGAGGGCCGCCTCGATCTCGCGCGCCAGCACCTCGCGGTTGGCCAGGCGCATCGCGTTGTCGCGGTAGCGGGCGTCGGCCAGCATCCCGGGCGTGCCCAGCGTCGTGCATAACGACGCCCAGTGTGCCGGCGTCAGGGCTGCAATGTTGATGTAGCCATCGGACGTGCGGAATGCCTGGTAGGGGGCATTGAGGCGGTGCGCCGATCCCATCGCCGCCGGGGCGCGCCCCGTGGCCCAATATTCCGTTGTCTCCCAGACCGACAGGGCCAGCGCCGACTCGTACAGCGACGTCTCGAGGTACTGTCCGCGCCCCGAGTGCGCGCGCGCGAGGAGCGCGGCCAGGATGCCGTTCACGGCGAAGAGTCCCGCCGAGAGGTCGGCGATGGGAATGCCGCACTTCATTGGCGTGCCCCCCGGCTCGCCCGTCACGCTCATGATGCCCGTCATGCCCTGCGCGATCAGGTCAAACCCCGGGCGATCCGCGTACGGTCCGGTCTGCCCGAACCCCGAGATGCTCGCGTACACGAGGCGCGGGTTCATTGCCGACATCGACTCGTAGTCCAACCCGAGGCGCCTGGTGACCCCGGGGCGAAAGTTCTCCACCAGCACGTCGACCGTGCGCACCAATGCGATGCACGTGGCGCGGTCATCTTCGGACTTGAGGTCGAGGACGATGCTGCGCTTGTTGCGATTGAGTGCCAGGAACGGCGCATTGCCGTCGCCCGCCGTCTGCATGGCGGTGCCGCCCATGCTGCGAGAGAGGTCACCGGTGCGTGGTGGTTCGACCTTGATCACGTCTGCACCGAGGTCGCCGAGCTGCATGGTGCAGAACGGGCCGGCCATGACCTGCGTGAGGTCGAGGACGCGAACCCCGTCGAGGGGGGAGGGCATACGCGAATTCTCGCTCGTCGTGCTCGTGGCGTCTAGGGTTGCACGTGGCGCCGGTGTCTCTCCGACGTTCATCACCACTTCACGGGCAGCGCACATGCATCACGACGACGATCACGACGACTTCGGCGGGCTTCAACGCGACCTCCTCCAGACCGGCACCGCGCTCGGTCGTCGTCAGGCACTCAAGGTTGCCGCACAGTTCGGCGCGGGCCTTGGCATCCTTCAGCTGTTCGGCTGTGGAAGCAGCACCGAGCCCGGCGAGACCAACAACCCCGGTGGGGCCTGCACCAGGATCCCCGAAGAAACGGCGGGACCGTATCCTGGCGATGGCTCCAACGGTCCGCAGGTGCTCACGCAGACTGGCGTGGTTCGCACCGACATCCGCAACAGCTTCGCTGGCCTTTCGGGAATGGCCGCGGGCGTGCCGTTGACGATCGCGCTGACGATCGTGTCCGCGACGACGTGCACGCCACTCGCCAATCGCGCCGTGTATCTCTGGCACTGCGATCGCGAGGGCCGCTACTCATTGTACTCGAGCGGTGTCACCAACCAGAACTACCTGCGCGGTGTGCAGGAGACCGACGCGACGGGCAAGGTGAGCTTCACGTCGACCTTCCCGGGCTGCTATGCGGGCCGTTGGCCGCACATACACTTCGAGGTGTTCCCGAGCCTTGCCCAGGCCACCAACGTGGCGAACAAGATGGCCACGTCGCAGATCGCGCTTCCGAAGGCCGCATCCGACCTTGTGTACGCCACCACCGGCTACGCGCAGAGCATCACGAACCTGTCACAGGTGACCCTGGCCAGTGACATGGTGTTCAGCGATGGCTCGGCGCTGGAACTCGCGACGATCACCGGCACGGTTGCGGCGGGGCTGACGGCTACGTTGACGGTCGCGGTGGCGGGGTAGGGCTTATGGGGGCGTATGGGGGCGTATGGGGCGTATGAGGCGAATAGGGCGAATAGGGCGAATAGGGCGATGAAGGCGGTCGGCCCGAGAGTGTTTTCCTGGGAGCGCATACTTTCATGCACACGCCCCACACGCCTCACACGCCCCACACGCCCCAGAAGCCTCACACGCCCCAGAAGCCTCACACGCCCCAGAAGCCCACACGCCCCCGTGACATCCCGCAAACTCTCCTCCGCCGCCATCCGTCAGGAACGCGTCCTGGCGTCTCCCCGCTTCAACGGCCGCGTCTTCGTCAACACCCACCCGATCACCACAGGCATCAAGCCCGGTGTCGAACGGCCTTCGCTGCGCGACTTCCTTTGCGGCGGCGAGCGTCGCACCCCCTCGGGGCCATTGCCGTTTGCGAACCCGCTCGACGCATGGCGCACCCCGCCGGAGTCGGGCTTGCGGGTCACATGGCTGGGCCACTCCTCGCTCGTCATCGAAATCGACGGCGTGCGCGTCCTCACCGACCCGGTCTGGGGCGAACGCGTGTCGCCCATGTCCTTTGCTGGCCCGAAGCGTTTCCACCCACCGGTCGTTGCCCTCGACGCCCTGCCGGCACCGGACGTCGTGCTCATCTCGCACGACCACTACGACCACCTCGACGCGCCCACGATCCGGACGCTCGCCCGCACGGCGGTCCCGTTCATAACCTCGTTAGGCGTGGGGGCACACCTCGAGCGTTGGGGCGTGCCGCCGGAACGCATCACCGAACTCGATTGGTGGGAACACGCGACCGTACACGGGCTGACGATCACCGCAACGCCCGCGCAGCACTTCTCCGGACGCGGACTCAAGGATCGCAATACCACGCTCTGGTCGTCGTTTCACCTGCGTGGTGAGGTCCACAGCTTCTTCTACGGCGCCGACACGGGGCTCACCTCGGAGTACCTCGAGATCGCCCGCCGCTTCGGTCCCTTCGACATGGTGGCCCTCGAAATTGGCGCGTGGCATCCCTCATGGGGGGACATTCACATGGGACCCGAAAACGCGGTCGCGGCACATGCGATGCTCGGATCCGGCGTGCTCCTCCCGATTCACTGGGGCACGTTCAATCTCGCGATGCACCCGTGGGATGAGCCGGCAGAGACAGTACTTCGCGCGGCGAACGCTGCCGGGGTCGCGCTGGCGATGCCCAGACTCGGCGCACCCGTCGAGCCCGCGCGCCACGCAGGGGTCGATCCGTGGTGGCGCAGCGTCTCGCACGTGCCAGCGAGCGCGACCGTGGACTCGCCGGAGCCCCCTGATGGCGACGCCACCCTCGAATGGTTGCCCGACTGACGGTCCCCCGACACCGGAGTGGGGGCAGGCGCGTACGGTGCGTGTCATCCCTAACGAGAGCGGCACCTGAGTCCGCCATCCGTCGGATCACGTGACTGACGTCGCCGGGCCGTCTCCATCTCAATACTCCCACATTCGCATGAAAACCCTACGCACACTGCTCCTGCTGGCGGCCGCGCTCCCGGCCGTCGCCCAGGCGCAGCGTTCCACTCCTGTCTTTGGCACCAAGGGCCTGTTCCTCGGTGCCGCGTTGAATGGCAGTGCCATCAAGCTCGATGAGTTCTCCGACGACAACGACGACGAGACGGACTCCGGCGGTGGTCTCGCGCTCTTCGGCGGCTGGGGGTTCACGCCCCAACTCGCCCTGTACGTCGAAGCGTCGGCCGCGTCCATCGACAGCGACGGTGAGACCTGGACGCTCGCCCACGCCGACCTCGGGCTCCGCTATCACTTCACGGGCGCGACGCGGAAGTTCGTGCCGTTTGTCCAGGGCGCGATCACGGGCCGCCTTGGCTCCTTCGACGACATCGACTTCGAGGACGAAGATGGCGTTGACGTGGAGCTCTCGGGTGGCGGCTTCACGCTCGGCGGCGGCTTTCTCTACTTCTTCAACAAAAGCCTCGCCCTGTCGACGGACCTCAAGTGGACGACCGGCGAATTCGACAAGGTGAAGGTGGGCAACGTCAGCGTGGATGGCCTCGACATCGACGCGACCACGTCGCGGTTCGGCCTCGGCCTTACGTGGTTCCCGGGGCGGAAGTAGGCGGGCAGGCGGGCAGGCGGGCAGCTACTGGATAGCGGTAGTTCTTTCTGCACCCAGTGAAGTAGAATGGGCGGGGCCCGCCGTGAGCGGGGCTCGCCCATTGCGCATGTCATCAAAAGCCGCAATGCATCGTGGTTCCGCCCGCCCGCCCGCCCGCCCGCCCGCCGCCACCCCGTCCACCCCGTCCATCCCGTCCATCCCGTCCATCGCGGGAAAGGAAACCCCGCAAAATCGTGGACATC
>JACMLI010000008.1 GCA_014379705.1 Gemmatimonadaceae bacterium | reverse complement strand
CTGCGCGAGGCCGCCGCCGAGATGCTCGAGTGCCACCCCGACGACCTCGTGGCCCGCGACTCGGTCCTCACCACGCGCGACGGTGCACGCCGCATGACCTTCGCGGAGGTCACCCGTAAGCTGGGGAACGTCATGATCATGGGGCATGGCAGCCGCGGGCCGAACCCGGCGGGCGTCGGCCTCGCGAGCTTCGGCGTGCAGTTCGCCGAGGTCGAGGTGGACGTGGAGACCGGCGTGGTGCGCGTGGTTCGTATCGTGGCCGCCCATGACGCGGGACGCGTGATCAATCCCCTCCTCGCCGGGAGCCAGCTCGAGGGGGGCATCCTGCAGGGCCTGGGGTTCGCGTTAGGCGAGGAGCGTCGGCTGGACCCCGTGAGCGGGCGCCCCGTGAACACCGCGCTGCACGACTACAAGCTGCCGACGTTCGCCGACGTGCCGGTCATCGACGCGTTCTGCATCGACGCCGTCGATGTCACGGCCAATCATGTTGGCGCGCGCGGCCTCGCCGAGCCACCGATGATCCCCACCGCCGCCGCGATCGCGAATGCCGTCGCCGACGCGTTAGGCGCTGAGGTGAACGAGCTGCCGCTCGCGCCGTGGCGGGTGTTGCGCGCGGAGCGCGCGGACGAGCGAACGAGTGGACTAGCCGACTAGTGGTGGACGAGTGGGCGAGGGTCCGCACACACCACGCGTCCGCTGCTAGTCCACTAGTCAGCTAGTTCACTCATCCCCCTAGGGAATCGTCAGATTCCGCGTCGTGTACGACGACCCGCAATCCGCCACGTTCGACTGGCACCTGATCGTCACTTCGAGGGGGTAGCCGAGCGCCGGATCGAAGCGCGCGTCGATGTCGGTCACCACGGCGTCCCGCTCCTCGATGCGCGCAAAGAGCTCCGCGATCGTGCTCCACCCGACGATGGAGGGTTCGGCGAACGCGGGCAGCGGATCCACGGGCTCGGCGGCAGTCACCGCGCCATTCCTGACCGTCACCTTCGTCCAGTACGCGAGGTGCGTCGGGCAGAAACAGCTCAGGCGGCTCTCTACCGTATAGTTCAGCCCACCCTTTTCCGCCCACAACTCCTTCGCCTCGCGCAATTGGCGTTCTTCGCTGGAAGAAAGCGGATCGTTGAAGCATCCGGACACCAGCACGAGAAACGCGACGAGCACTGACCGGAGAGGGCGCATGTATTGGTGTGAAGGTCAAACATGCGACACGGGCGGCGAGGGCGGGCCCTGAAGCGCGCAGTGGTGAATAGGGAATGGTGAATGGTGAATGGTGAATGGTGAATGGAACTCTCGAGACCGATACACCCTTCACGATTCACGATTCACGGCTCACCCTACTTCCACGGCGGCAACCTCCTCGCCTTGAGCCAAAGGTCCGGGTTGTGCCGGTAGAACGTCACCTTCCGCCCGATCACCTGAATGACATCGGCGGCCAAGGCGAGGCCCACGGAGCTGGCGATCGTGCGCGGCTCGAGGCCCTCGTGCCGGCCGATCGCGACCTTCACGAGTTCGTGGGTGCGCAGGGCGTCGTCAATAGTCTGCAGCACGGAGTCGGTTGCTCCGGAAACCCCAACGTGCACGAGTGGGTCCAGGTGGTGCGCCTCGGCGCGAAGTTCTGCGCGCTCCTTGCCCTTCATCTGCGGTTTACCTGCCCTGGGCGTGAAAGAAAGGGACGGGGGTCGAGGGGGACGCCGTCCCACCATCGACCGTTGCCGCGATACCGCAGCAGCTGGAAATGCAGGTGCGGCGTCCCCGGGGGTGCATTCCCCGTGGTGCCAACGTAGCCGAGGAGGTCGCCGCGCGCGATGCGCTGCCCTTCGCTCAGGCCGTCGGCGTAGCGGTCGAGGTGCGCGTAGTAATACACGAAGCGACTCCCCTCGTCGATCGTGTAGATCGTCTTTCCCCCGAGCGCGTTCGACCGAACCTTCCAGACCGTCCCCGCATCGGCGGCGACCACCGGAGTGCCCCGAGGGGCCAGGATGTCGAGCGCGCCGTGGATGCCGCGCTCCCCGCGGCTGGAAGTGAACGTGTCGGCCAGTCGATCGGCGGAGACGCCATCGACGGGGACCATCAACTCGCGCTCACGGAGTACAGCTTCGTCGTCAGGGGCTGCCCGTCCTGAACCTGTCGGAACAGAGGTGGGCGGCATCTCCATCGGCGCAGGCGCCCTCGCCGGAGGAAGTGGCGTCAGGCCTCCCCCGCATGCTGCGAGGGCCAGCGGGAGCGTCAGCAGCAACCGTTCACGCGTACGTCGCAGGAGAATTCCCCGGGGAGGGTGAGTGAGGGCACAGCCTCAAGCCGCGACCCAGGCGAAAGATGGGCCGCCGCAAGACGCAAGGAACCCCGCGCCTCCTTCGGCTGTACTGATCCGGTCGGCAACTG
>JACMLI010000084.1 GCA_014379705.1 Gemmatimonadaceae bacterium | reverse complement strand
CTGTGGGTGCCTCGGCCAGCGTTGGGATGGGGCTCGCTGCCACGTTCGCGAATGGTCGTCCGTGGCTCTCGCCCCGCGTCGAGGGCCGGCTCGCGTTAGGCGGGCGCATGGACCTGACGGGGAGCGTGTCCCGACGGCACCAGTTTGTCCAGTCCATGCGCAATGCCGAGTCGGTGGTGGGGTTCGTCTTCCCGGCCGATCTCGCACTCGGCCCGGTGCCGGGAATCATTCCTGTGGCCCACGCCGACGAAGTCTCGCTTGCGGCGGAGCTGCGCGTTGCCCCAGGCGTGCGCGCGCGCGCGTCGACATATGCCCGCGAAATGCGCGGAGTGGTGCTGGTGGCCGCCTCCGAGAGCGCCCCGTTCGCGCGCGAGGTGCCGGCGTCGGGTTCGGCGTCGGCCATGGGTCTCTCGCTCGAGGGAGAAGTGAGTGCGGCGCGATACCTGGCCATGGTGCGCTACGGGCTGCAGCACGTCCGATACCATCACGCACTGGGGAGCTACGTCCCGGGTTGGGGACAACGCTCGCAGCTCGAAGGCGGCATCACCACGTTCCCCACGCCCACCACCGTGGTTCGATTGGGGTTTCACGCGCTGTTCGGCCGCCGCGTTACTCCCGCCACTGGCGCCATCGAATGGGAGTCGTGCAACCTCAAGGATCGCGGCTGTGAGTTCGCTGGGACCCCGCGCACCGACCCTGCGCTCGTGGGCACCACACGCGCACCGGCATACGTGCGGATCGATCTCTCGGTGCGCAAGCATGCTCACCTGCGGCTGGGGTCACGCGAGGCCGAGGTGGCCTTCTTCGGAACCTACAGCAACCTGTTCCAGCGTTTCAACGTGCTGACCTACGGCGGAAGAGACGGCCTTCGTGCTCCGCTCGAGATGCGCCCCCCCTCGCCATTGGTCATCGGCCTGGACTGGCGTTTCTAAGCGTTGTCACGAAACCGGAGGGGCGCGTGCTCCTTCTCCGGACTGGGCCGTCTTGTTCACGCCGAGCGCTCGAGCTACTGATTGCCATCATTCGACCAGCACGTTGCCCAACTGTTCCATCGCCATGCGGAGAGGCTCGCGCGCGTGGTGACACGGCTCTCGGGAGAGCCCGACCTCGCCGCAGACGTGGTGCAGGAGGCGTTCGTGCGACTCTACCAGCGTGGGACGTTGCCAGACGCGCCTGCCGCGTGGCTGGTCTCGGTCGCCTTGAACCTGTTCCGCAACGTGCGAACGACGCATCGGCGGCGCCAACGCCTGCTCACGCTCGAGCGGGGAAGCGCGGTGCATTCGGATCCCGTACCTGACCCCGATGCCCGCCTCGGCGCCGACGAGAGCCGACGGCTCGTGCATGGGATCCTCTCGCAGCTACCGGAGCGCGAGCGCCACCTGTTGTTGCTCCGCGCCGAGGGCTACAGCTACCGCGAGCTGGCCGCCGCGCTCGAGCTCGAGGAGGGCAGCGTGGGCACCCTGCTGGCCCGGGCAAAGGCGTTGTTTCGTGCGCGCATTCCGGAGGGAGCTGATGCACTTGAACGTTGAACACATCCAGCGCGCACTCCACGACGAGCCCCTGCCTGACGACGTGGGACTGCACGTCGCGACGTGCGAGGCGTGTCGTGCGCGCGTCGAGGAAGCCCGTGAGGAGGAGGCGCGCGTCTTCGCCATGCTTGGCGCGCTCGACCAGCCCGTGCGCCTGCCCACGTTGCAATTGGTGCAGTCGAAGGCCGCACGGCGGCGGTGGGGAGGCCCCCTGCGATGGGCCGCGGCATTCGTGCTCTTCGCATCCCTGGGCGGCGTGGCCTACGCACTCCCGGGCTCCCCGGTGCGACGTTGGGTGGAGGCGTGGCGGAAGGGCCCGGAACCGGTGAACGCGACTGCGCCTCGAGCGGAGCCGGCACCAGGCGCCGTCGATCCCTCGGGCGTATCCATCGCTGCGGGCGCTTCAGTGGTCGTGACGTTCACCGAGATGCAGTCGGAGGGGGAGGTCAGCATCGCTCTCGCCGACGTCGACGACATTGCGGTTGAGGCGACGTCAGGTGGGGCGCAATTCGACGTCGGACCCGCCGGCCTCACGATCAGGAACGCCGGACTCACGGCGAGCTACGAGATGCGGGTGCCGCGCTCTGCGGCGCACGTGGAGGTGCGCATCGGGGGCGTGCGCGTGTGGGTCAAGGATGGCGCGCGCATAGCGAGTACACCTGCCGCCGGCCCGGATGGCGTGGCCCGCATTCCGATCACCCGCTAGGGTGCGAATTGTGTCTGTGGAGCCTGATCACGCTCACCAGACCTCCAGTTCGGACCCCCGACGCTTGCGGTTCGGCACCGCGACTTCCAGACTCCATACGATTGCAGGCAAACTCACGGAGACCAGATGAAGACCACGAAGTTCCTGATGCTCGCGCTTGCCCTGCCAATGGGTATGGAGGCGCAGGCACCCGCCGGACCGCCCAAGGACCCGGTCACCGCCGCGTTTCGCGCACGCACGACTGCCCTGCGACGCAACCTCGTGCAGGCGTTCGACTCGATTCCGGAGTCGAAGTTCGGGTATAAGCCGACCCCGGCTCAGCTCACGATCGGCTACATCGCCCAGCACCTCGCCAGCGACAACTACCTCTTCTGCAACAATTTCGGCGACTTGAAGGCGACGCTGCCGGAGAGCGACACGTCCACTCCGGATACGGTGCGCGCGAAGTGGCCGCGCGACACGCTCCTCGCGAAGCTCAAGGCCTCGGTCGCCTTCTGCGACCAGGCCATGGGGCAGCTCGACGACACCAAGCTCGGGGAGATGATCACGATGTCTGCGGGCGGACAGTCACGCTCGCTGCCTCGCGCGAACATGGTACTCGGGCACGCGCTCGACCTGGCGGATCATTACAGCCAGATGGCGAACTACATGCGCCTCAACGGCATGCTTCCGCCAACGGCGTTGCCAAGGCCCGCGCGCTAAGGTGTCCCGTCGCTCCGGCCCTTCGCCGGAGCGACGCGCATGCGTCAGTCCTCGCGCAGGCTCGTCACCGGATCCACCCGCGACGCGCGCGCCGCG
>JACMLI010000643.1 GCA_014379705.1 Gemmatimonadaceae bacterium | reverse complement strand
GTGTCGCCCACCACACCGGCACGCGAGGTCTCGCGCGCGAGCGTCAGGACCGGCGCCAGCATCCCGTGCTCGCGGACCTGGAACTGCGTGGTGTGCACGCCCACGGCAATGCCCCCAGCCCCGGCGTCGACATAGTAGCGCGTGAGCGCGGCCTGGTGGCGCTCGTCGAGGGTGCGGCGCGGCGTCAGGGCGAGCGGGTGCGCCGGGATCACCTGCCCTGCGAGGAGGTGCGCGCGAAGGTTCAGAAGGCACCCTCCCGCTGCTCGAATCGCGTCGGCTTTCCCGAGGTCTCGCCGCCGGCCGCGAGCCACGCCGCCACCCAGGAGATCAGTGCGTCGGCGCTCACGGAAGGCGCACCCCACCGCGCCTGCAGTGCCTGCGTGTTGCTGAGCAAGGCATCCGGGGCTTCCTGTCCGTGAATCGTCGCATTCGCCCCGAGTCGACCGGCAAGGGTCACGGCCACGTCGCGCACGCGCAGCGTCTCGGGGCCGCTGAGGTTGAGCACCGTGGGCGGCGCCGCCGCCGCACGTAACGATGCGAGCGCGAGGGCGTTCGCATCCCCCTGCCAGATGCAGTTCACCCACCCCATCGTCACGTCCACCGGCGTTCCGACGAGGATCTGCCGGGCGATGTCCACCAGCACGCCGTAGCGCAGGTCCACGGCGTAGTTGAGGCGCAGGATCGTGCTGCGCGTGCCCCACGTGGCCGCGGCATACTCGAACACGCGCTCGCGCCCCAGGCACGACATCGCATACTCCCCGACCGGAGCCGGCGCGTCGCCCTCGAGCGAGCCGCCTCGCGCGACCGGCGTGAGCGGATAGACGTTGCCGGTGGAGAACGCGACGAAGCGTGCGTCGCGGTACCGATCGGTTGCGAACGCGGGGATCACGGTGTTCGTGTGCCACGTGCGACCCGGTGCCCCCTGCGTGCCGAACTTCTGGCCGACCATGTACACGACGAGGGCCGCGTCAGGCAGCGTGCGCCAGGCGGCAGGGTCGGCGAGGTCTGCGCGAGACACGTCGACGCCTCGTTCCGTGAGCGAACGAGACGCGGCCTCGGAGCTGAATCGCGACACGGCAACCACGCGTCGCGGGGTTCCGGCCGCATCGGCGGCACGACGCGCCATGGAGGCGAGGGACGGTCCCATCTTGCCCCCCGCGCCGAGGATCACGATGTCACCGGGAAGCTCCCGGAGCGTCGCGATCGCGGCGTCCGACGGGCGACTCAGTCGTTCCTCCAGCTCGTCGATCGTCCGCGGGCCGTCCACTGCTTATGCCTGCGAGGGGGGAACGACCGGGGGGCAAAGCTTCCCGCTGAAGCCTTCCTTGTGGGTCGAATCGCAGAACGGCTTGCGCGCCGACATCCCGCAGCGGCACAACACGATACCACGCCCCGGTGGGGGCGCGAGGACGTTCCCCTCGGCATCCTCGATCCGGACGTGCGGGGCGTCGTCCGCGCTGATGAAGTAGGGACCGTTGTTCCGAACGCGAATGGTGATGCTCATCTGTATCGCGATCCGCGGGTGGTGGGGCGAGTCGACCGATGGGCGAAATATGTCCGCGCAGCGGTCGAGGTGAGTCTGGCGAGTCCCGCGGTCGTCGCAAGGCGCCAGCCCTCCCGGAATCTCGGGCCGGGGTCAGGGCCGCCATTGCGGTTCCGGTTGCTGTGCCGCCCCAGACTGGATACAATCGTGCATACGAACCCTCCCGGAGCGCCGATGTCCATCCTGTCCGTGTCCAAGCGCGCTGCCCTGCTCGCGGTGTTGCTCCCCACGCTCGGCGCGGTCGCAGGTGCCCAACTCGCGGATCGGCCGCTGTTCGTCGAGGCGCGAGTCCCCAAACCACCCACGATCGCTACGGGCTCCACCGGCTCGTTCCTCATCTACGAAGTGCAGGTCACCAGCCTCGACGCGAAGCCGCTGCGCTGGACCCGCATCGACGTGATGAATGGGAGTGCGGATGGCGTCGTCCTCCTGTCTGTCGCTGACTCCGCCCTCTGGCGCGACCTCCTTCGACCGGCGCAGGGGACGATCGCCTTCCTCGACCGTGCAACCCTCGGCGGCGCGCAGCGCGCGGTACTCTTCCTCCGGGTGCCAATCCCGGATGGTGCGCGGGTGGCGTCACTCGTGCACCGCCTGACCATGACCGATTCGACAGGCGCGCGCACCATGGTCATGCGTCCGGTGCCGGTGATGCAGGAGGCGATCGTCATCGGGCCGCCGCTCCGTGGCACCAACTGGTTCGCGGCCAACGGGCCGGGCAACACGTCGGGACACCGCCGCACGCACATCCCGATTGAGGGGGAGGCAGGCATCGCCCAGCGCTTCGCCATCGACTGGGTGCAGATGGACACCGCGTTCAAGACCTTCCAGGGTGACCGCCTGAAGAACGAGAGTTACCTCGCTGAGGACCAGGATGCGCTCGCGGTCCTGGACGGCACGGTGGTCGCCACGAAGGACGGCATTCCCGAAAACGTCCCCGGCGCGAACTCGCGCGCGGTGCCGATCACGCTGGAGACGGTGGGTGGCAACCACGTCATCCTCGACATCGGCAAGGGCCACTACGCGTTCTACGCGCACCTGCGTCCGGGATCCCTCCGCGTGAAGGTCGGCGATCGCGTGAAGAAGGGGGCGGTGGTGGGCAAGGTCGGGAACTCGGGCAACTCCACCGAGCCCCACCTGCACTTCCACATCGCGGACGCCAACTCCCCGTTAGGCTCCGAAGGGCTGCCCTACGTGATCGAGTCGCTCGAACTCGTGGGCGCCTGCCGCGGCTTCGGGCAGAACTGCGCGTTCAAGGCGCCCGAGGCCCGGCGTCGCGTGATGCCGCTCGACGCCGAGATCATCCGCTTTCCGAAGTAGGAGGGATCAGGCGCGCAGGTGGTCGGGGCGCCAGTCCTTGACGGCCTGCTTGATTTCCTGTGGCTTCGCGAATTCACCCGTTACCACCTGGTGGAAGAGCGCGGGGACCTCGCTGTCCGACGCGAATCGCAGGGCGACGACGTCGCTCACGTGCAACGCATCGATCGCCGCGTGGTCCTCGGGGGGCAGCAGGCTGCGCAGGCGCTGACGCTCCTCCAGCCGGATGATGCGATTCTGCACCGTGAGTACCTGTGACCGCGCCACGGCGATTCCGATGCCGATGCCGAGCGCCAGGATGACGCCCCACACGGTGGTGAGGCTGGGGGCACGCACGGCGCCCATCGTCGCGACGACGATGTTGATGAGCAGGATCGGAATGGCGACGAAGTGATACCACGGGTAGAAGCGCGCGTGGTTGGCGAAGGTCTGGCGGGGTGGGGTCATGGTCGAAAGATACGTTCGTCAAGCAAGGGCTTCACGGGCGTGGCGTCGCAGCCGACCGACGAGGGCCTCGAGCCCCACCTCGCGCGTGCCGAGTCCGAGGCCGTGCATCATGGTGCGTACGAAGTCGTCGGGGATCGCGAGCGTGGTCTCGGGGGGTTGGTCGTTGACCGCGCTCAGCAGGATGCTCAGGAACGCAGCGACGGTGGGTGACTGGCGCGCATTGATGTCGACGTAGAAATGCAGCTTGCCGTCGGTGACTTCGGGGAAGAGCCGGACGGGGGTCTGGCACTCCGGGACGGCGAAGGCCTCGTCGGCGATGGACGAAAGGCGTTCGGGAAGCGGCTCGAGCTTCCGGGCGTAGCTCACGAGCGCCGCCATCTTGTCTTCGCGGCCGAGCGATCGAAACCGATCGAGGACGGCGCTGATGCGCGGGGGCAGCGTCATGCTGGACGTACGGGCATGGCGACAAGGTAACGCTCCCCATTGTCATCCGGTGCGGCTAGCGTCCAGGCTCCCCACGGTCATCCCGGTCCGGCAAGCTGCAGCGCTCCCCATCGTCATGCGGTCCGGCGAGCATCAGGGCTCCCCATCGTCATCCCGGTCTGGCGAGCGTCAGCGCGCCCCCCCGTCATCCCGGTCCGGCGAGCGGCAGCAAGCCGAGAACCGGCACCCAGAGTCACTGGTTACTCCCGCCGTGACGACCCTGGGTCCCGGCTCTGCGCTCGCTTTCGCTCGCTTGGCCGGGATGACAATCTCGTTTAAGACGTGGCCGTGCTT
>JACMLI010000642.1 GCA_014379705.1 Gemmatimonadaceae bacterium | reverse complement strand
GCGTTCGTCGGTATCGACATCCATGATGCCGAAATGGACGCCCTCCTTGCGCGGCACGGTGATGCAACCGATCGTCAGGTCGGCCTTCTTGTCGATGTGGGCCTGGATCATGTCGCCGTAATCCATCTTGTAGATGTGGTCCCCGGCGAGGATCACCATGTACTCAGGATCGTACGATTCGATGATGTCGATGTTCTGGAAGACTGCGTCGGCTGTCCCGTCGTACCACTGCGTTTCCGACACGCGCTGGCTGGCGGGCAGGATGTCGAAGCTCTCGTTACGCTCCGTGCGCAGGAAATTCCAGCCGCGCTGCAGGTGACGGATCAGGCTGTGCGCCTTGTACTGCGTGGCGACGCCGATGCGCCGGATGCCGGAGTTGAGGGCGTTGGAGAGCGCAAAGTCGATGATGCGCGCCTTCCCGCCGAAGAACACCGCTGGCTTGGCGCGGCGATCGGTGAGCTCATACAATCGAGAGCCGCGCCCACCGGCGAGGACGTATGCCATCGCGCTGCGCGCAATGTTGCCTGTTCGTCGCGGCGAACTCATGGCGTCTGGTGTCGGTTCATGCGGCGCGGGCGGCGAAAGTGGTCCTCCCGGCTCATTCTGGTGACGCCTCGCGAGGGGCGTAAGGCCCCCCTTGGGCGTACATTGGCGGCCTTGATGCCCCCCCTCCCGTCGCTGACCACGGTCCCCCCCATGCACGTGCTCTTCGTCGCCGCTGAAGTCGCCCCCCTCGTGAAGACCGGGGGGCTCGCCGATGTGGCGGGGGCCCTGCCGGGGACGCTGCGCTCGCTCGGGCACGACGTGCGCGTCGTCATGCCCCGGTACCGGACCTTGCGGGAGCAGGGAATACCCATGGACGGTCCCCTCGCCGCGACGTTCCTGCCCCTCGGCGAGCGCGCCGAGGAATTGCGCGTGTGGCGGACGTCGAATGGGGGCGTGCCCACGTATCTCCTCGACATTCCCGCCGCCTTCGAGCGTTCGGCCATCTACGGCGAATCGGACGATGCGCGCCGCTTCATCCTCTTTGCGCGCGGCGTGCTTGCACTGATGCAGCAGCTACGCGAAGTGGATGGGTGGCAGCCCGACGTCGTGCACTGCCATGATTGGCACTCCGCGCTCGTCCCCAACTACATCAAGACGACACTGGCGTACACATTCGGCCACGTCGCGACCGTTTTCACGATCCATAACCTCGCGTACCAGGGGCAGGTCACCGGAGGGACCGCGGCGGTCGCAGGGCTGGCCGAGCGGGGGATGATCGAGGATGCGCTGGGCCCGGGCCAGGCGGGGTCGTTCAACTTCATGGCCCGCGGGATCGCCTACAGCGACATGGTGAGCACCGTCAGCCCCACCTATGCCGCCGAGATCATGACCGCGGAGTATGGGGAACGGCTCGACGGCCTCCTGCGGCGGCGCTCCGACAGGGTGACCGGGATACTCAACGGCATCGATACGACGGTATATGACCCGGCCACCGATCGACACCTCGCTGCGAACTACAGCGTCGACGACCTCTCGGGGCGTGCTGCCTGCAAGGCGTCCCTGCTTCGCACGCTGGGGTGGCCCGAGGACTCACCGCGGCCACTGCTCGGCATCGTCACCCGGCTCGTCGAGCAGAAGGGCGTTGACCTGCTCGACCAGGTCGTGCCGTGGATGATCAGCCGCACGGACGCGCAGCTCGTGCTGCTGGGTTCGGGGCAACCAATTATCGAGGCAGTGTTCCGTCGCTACGCGAAGGAGTACCCGGACCGGGTGTCGGCGCAGATCGGTTTCGACGCCGCCCTGGCGCAACGCATCTACGCCGGGAGCGACGCCTTCCTCATGCCGTCACGCTTCGAGCCCTGCGGGCTCGGACAGATGATCGCGTTGCGCTACGGCAGCATTCCCATCGTGCGTGCGACGGGCGGATTGAACGACACGGTGCAGGAAGGGTTCGAGGGGAACGGGTTTCGTTTTCACCAGGCAGAGCCCCGGCATTTCGCCGAGGCGATCTCGCGCGCGCTGGCGGTGTGGCGCGACCAGAAGAGCTGGGCGATCCTGCGCGACCGGGGGATGCGCCAGGACTGGTCGTGGGGGCACGCGGCGCAGGAATACGTCGCATTGTACGGACGGGCGATCGCGAGCGTGCGGGGTTAGCGCTCGTCGCTCCGAAGCAGGCCGGAGCCCCTTCTCGCTGTCCTGGGCATCCTCCCAACGACACGGGTCCCGGATCGGCGCTCGCTGCCGCTCGCTTGTCCGGGATGACATATGGCGGTCGTTGTCCGCGGACCAAACTACGGCGTGCCGCGCGGCTCCGCGTAGAAGGACTTGTTGATGATCCGCCACTCGTCCCCGACCTTGAGCAGCGCCATGTAGTCGATGAAGCGCGTGGCGGGATAGTCCAGCTCGATGACGGCCATGGCCGCGTTCCCGGCGATGTGCGTGCTCACGATGCGACGCTTTCGCTTCGCCTCGTCGGCCGCCGGACGACCCGACGCACCCGCGATGTATTCGTCGCTCGTGCGTG
>JACMLI010000641.1 GCA_014379705.1 Gemmatimonadaceae bacterium | reverse complement strand
CGTGCGCTCGCGGCGCGTGCGCGTCGCCGGTTCGCGGATCGTGTCGAGCGCCGCGATCAACGACGGCAGCAACGCCGACGCCTCGCGCTCCTGCGCTTCGGTCGCCGGGTCCACGAGCGGTGCCTCGACCGCAAAGCGACGGTCGGCGCGCCACTGCGGCACCAGTTCCACGGGATCCAGGCGACGGCGACGGGCAAACACGAGCAGCTCATTCACGTCGCGACGCGCCAACGCCCGGTCACGCGCCTGCGCAATGGCAGCGACAGCGACCGCGCCAGCCCGTGGAGCCGTGACCCCACTCGTCGACGCCACTTGATAGGCGAGGCGCAGTGCGAGCTCCGCGGCGCGCGGATCATTCGCGCTGTCGATCACGCTCTCGATGAAGTTGCGGTGCGCAAGACCCAGCCCCCGTGCCTTCGTCGAGATCAGGTCGAGTGCCTCCGAGGGGGAACTGTAGATCAGCCCCTCAGCCGTGCGCCCGAACACGGCGTATGCCGTTTGCTTCCGGAGCTCCGGCGTGAGGAGCGGATCCCGCAGCGCCTGGTCGACGAGGCGGAAGGGACTGCCCACCCCCAGCCTGGCGCGTTCGAGATACAGGTAGACGAGGGCTTCCGACGCTTCAACGGGCTGCGAGGCCGCCGAGCGCTCCAGGGAATCGGCGAAGCGCAGTCCGGAAACGACGGCATGGCCTACCGTGGGCCTGGAGGGCTTGAGATACACGGCCACGCCGAGACTCGCCGCGATCGTGATCGCGACAAGTGTCAACCAGGCTCGTGAAGTTCTCGACATACCTCTCCTGCCCGCGTCAGGGCTCTTTGGAGTCAGACACTGAAATCAACTGCAATGTCACATCCAAGCTGAGGGTCGCTGCTTCCGCCGACCTGGCATCTGCCATCCCCCATCCGCCATCTCGTAGTATTCCCGAGTGATGCCGCCCCCGCCCCTCCGTATTCCTGCCCCTGCTCTCTCGTGCTTCCTCGGATGCGTACTCGCGCTCGCCGGGACGTCATTGGGCGCCCAGGAGCGAACGGCTCCTACGACCCTCGGCATGCGCGGGATCGGTGCCCTTGGCCTTCACGTTGGCTATGCCCGGGTCGATCGTGGCGTCGACGCCGCAGAAGCAAGCGCAACGCTTGATCTTGGACACTTTTCCTCCTCCCGTGTTCGCCTCTCCGCCGAGGCCGCCTTCCTTCGAGCCTTTCCCCACCGCGAGTTCGTCGTAGCGGAGGATACCACGTATCGCGACGTGTTCTATGACCTTTCAGGACACATCGACCTGCAGCTCCTGATGAGGGACCCCGCGAAGACCGCCGTTCCCTACCTGAGTTTCGGCGTGGGCGTCCACGCTTTGACCAGCAGTTTCGGGGCCCCCCCAATCGACCTGCGGTATAACACCAACGTTTTCGGCCTCAAGGCGGCCACTGGGCTTCGCATCCGCCTGCGGGGCGGGCGTACCGCGCTCGTCGTGGAGGGCGCCGCGCTGCTCTCGAAAGCGGTGAGCCGGTCGAGAGTCCGGATCGGCACTGAATGGCTCTTCGGCGATCTCAGGAGGCGTTGAGCCTCACTCCACCGACTTCTGGAAGCGAAGGGTCGCGATGGTGACGAGGACGAGGGCGAAGACGCACAACGTCAGGGTGTCTCGCCACAGCGCGTCCCAGCCCGCCCCCTTGAGCAGTATCCCGCGGAGGATCCGCAGGAACGGCGTCACGGGAAAAAGCGCGCCCAGCCACT
>JACMLI010000640.1 GCA_014379705.1 Gemmatimonadaceae bacterium | reverse complement strand
GGGGCAGCCGAAACGACCACGGCGGGAGGCGCGACGGTGAGGAAGCGCAGCCGTTCGGTGGTCGGAGCGGACTTGTCGCCCATCAGGAATGTGATGGCCCGCGGGAACTGGAGCACGTTCCACAGCCCCACGAAGAGGGCCGCATGGAGGACGATCGACACCACGGTCGCGCGGGCCGCCCGGGGCGTCGCCCCGAGCTCCACGTCCGATTTGCCGTGCCGTCGAAGTCTCAGCATTCACCCTCACGCATTGCGTCCTTTCATGACACGGCCCGGTCCTGGGCCCCTACGAACCGTCGTCGCTCCTGGGAAGGCAGGAGCCCAGTGCGGTTGAGCGATCGGAAGACGAGGCGCCCCCCAGTCTGTCCCTCCTACCCCACCGTGCGGTTGCCCTTCCCCAGAAACGCGACCGCAGCGTGTTTCGCTGGCTGGTGTGACCTCACGTGGAGACTGGTCAGGCGACCGTATTTCGAAGCGTGCTGATCCCCACCAACTCGACTTCCACGACGTCCCCTGAAGATAGCCGCCCGATGCCGGCCGGGGTCCCAGTGGCCACAATGTCCCCTGGCTCGAGCGTCATCACGTGCGAGATGAACGACAGGCAGAACGGGATCGAAAAGACCATCTGGGAAGAATTGCCGCGCTGGCGCTCGACCCCGTTGAGGCGAGTGATGACCTCGATGTTCGCGAGGTCGACGGTCCCGAAGTACGGGTCGCCGACCGCGCAGAACGTGTCGAAGCCCTTGGCCCGCGTCCACTGCGAGTCCTTCCGTTGGAGGTCGCGCGCCGTCACGTCGTTGAGGGCGACGATACCTCGGATGGCCTGTGTCGCTTCCGCTTCCGAGGCCCGCGACAGCGTCGACCCGATGAGCAAGGCGATCTCTCCCTCGTACTCGACCTGCTTCGATTGCGGCGGAAGGACGATCGCGTCGCCATTGCCGATCAGGCTCGAGGGGGGCTTGAGGAAGAAGAGGGGTTCCTTGTCGGGGACCGGGTTGCCGAGCTCCTTGGCATGGTCCACGTAGTTGCGGCCGATGCAGACGATCTTGGACGGGCGGGGGACGAGGGGCATCTTGGGGCGGGTGGACGGGTGGACGGGATGGACAGGTGAAACGGCCTAACGGTAGAAGCGGCGGACGGCCTTCTCCACCTCCACCCTCGGCGCCACGATGCGCGTGGCGGGGGGAAGGCCATCCAGGAGGTCCTCGCCGTAGCGGCGGGACGCTACGCGCGAATCCAGGAGGAGCACCACGCCACGATCGTCGCGCGTGCGGATCAACCGACCGAACCCCTGCTTGAGTCGCAACGCCGCGTGCGGAAGCATGTACTCCTGGAAGGGATCTCCGCCACGGGCCGCGATGGCCTCGCAATGCGCCGCGGTCAGGGGCTCGGTGGGGACGCGAAAGGGGAGCTTGGCGAGCAGGAGGCCGCGTAACGCCTGCCCAGGCACGTCGACGCCCTCCCAGAACGAGGACGTCCCGAGGAGCACGGCGTTGCCGGCTTCGCGGAAGCGCTGCAGCAGGGCGTCGCGACCCTCCTCGCCGTGCACCAGCAGGGGGAAGGTCCGGTCGAGCCCCTGCTCCCGCAGGACGCGCGCGGCCTCGCGGACATCGCGATGGCTGGTGAAGAGCACGAAGAGCCCGCCCCCCGACGCGTCGGCGAGCATCACGGTCGCGTCGATCACCGCCGCGAAGTGCCCCTCCCCGTCCACGTTAGGCGCCGGGACGTCGATGGGCACGGCCAGCAGGGCCTGCGTGCGGTAGTCGAAGGGCGACGCGTGTACCGCCACCTCCGGCTCGACGTCGTCCACGGTGAGGCCGAGCCGCCCCTTCATGAAGTCGAAGCGCCCTTCGGTCGCGAGGGTCGCGCTCGTCACGATGGTCGTCTCCACGCGGCGGAAGAGGTCCTCGCGCAGGATCGGCGCGAGGTCGAGGGGCACCGCCGTCACCACGATGTTGCGCTCGCGACCGCGCACCTCGAGCCAGCGCACCGTCTTGAGGCGTCCCGAGGGTCGCAACGCCTGGCGCAGGGCATCGGCCGCGAGGTCGAGGCGGCGGGCCACGCCCTTGAGCTCCCCAAGCAGCTGGGCATTGAGGTCGATCAGCCGCTCGTCGGTCTCCATCCGTTCGCGGATGAGCCGCAGGTTGTCGCTCAGCAGCGTGAGCTCGCGCAGCAAGTCCTCGAGGGCAGCCTCGAGCCCGGCGGCCCACACCGGGTGGTTGTCGAAGTCCTGCGTGAGGCGCAGGACGGGGTTCTGGGCCTGCATGAGCAAGCCGTCGAGAAGGTCGAAGACCACACCCCCCTTTTCACGCGCTGCGATGGTGGATGGATAGAGCTTGGCGTGCACGAGGTCGAGGCTCGCCACGCTCATGATGTCACGCCGCGTGCCGAGACGCTGGGAGAGGGTGGGCAGGAGGCCGCGGCCGCGTCGTTCGAGCCGGCCAAAGAGGCGCAACATCGCGCGCCGCGTGACCGACGCGCCGAGGTGGCTCGCGGCGGCGTCCTCGAGGTGGTGCCCTTCGTCCACGACCAGGCGGGAAAACGGGGGGAGCACCGCTGCCTCCTCCCAGTTCTGCGACGCCCGCCGCACCGCGAGGTCGGCGAGGAGCAGGTGATGGTTCACCACCACGACGTCAGCTTGCGCCGCCTTGCGTCGAGCCGTGAAGACGAAGCACTTGTCGAAGTGCGGGCATTGGAGCCGCAGGCACAGGTCGGGCTCGGCGGCCACCTCGTCCCAGACCTCGCCGCGCGGGGCGACGGGCAGGTCGCCTAACGAGCCGTCGGTCGTCGCCGCCGCCCACGCGGCGAGGGCGTCGACTTCGCTCGCCATGCCGTCC
>JACMLI010000639.1 GCA_014379705.1 Gemmatimonadaceae bacterium | reverse complement strand
GCACGCGTCGAAAACGTCTCGCCCGGACGACGCTGGCTGCCCCAGCCATCGTACGCGTCCTTGTAGCCGATGCCCCACGCCGCGTCCGTAAACAGCGTATTGGTCGGAATCTGGCTGCGCTGGAACTGGAGGCTGTTGGAGATGTTGAGATCCGCCTTGGGACCCAGCATCGCCGACGCATTGGCGCGGAGCGCCGTGCGGTTCAGGTAGTTGGGGTGGATCTGCTCGTCAGGGAGCTCGGCGCCGCCGCGCTCCGTGCTGATGCGCTTGATCTCGGCCGCGGGCAGCTCCAGGTAGCCACGCTCGCGCTCCCAGTCGCCGCCCACGAAATAGCGGAGCTGCTGGGCGCCACCGGAGACCTGCGCTCCGACCTGGCGACGGTTACCCGTGCCCAACGGGGAGCTGACGGCATCTCTTATCGGGCTCCAGATGCTGACGCTGTCCACGGTGCACTGGCCGGCGACGCGGGCGAGGTTCACGCACTGCACGGCCTGCCCCTGGGCGTTCTTGCCGAATGCGTAGTAGGTGTCATTCCAGTTTGTCGGGTGGGGAATGATTCCTCCCTCGCCGTAGAAGTTCCACTTGGGCGCGCCGGCGGTGCCACGCTTGGTGCGGATCACGATCACGCCGTTCGCCGCGTCCGTGCCGTACAGCGTCGCCGCTGCGGGGCCCTTCACGATCTCGAAGGACTCGATTTCTTCCGGGTTCATCGAGGTCATGGAACCGGCGGTCCATCCATAGGACTGGATGTTCGTTCCGCCGCCGCTGCCAGCGCCGGTGGTGTTGTCGACCCGCGCGCCGTCGATGATGATGAGCGGGTTGTTTGGCTGTGATAGCGAGTTGAAGCCGCGGATGCGGATGCGCGGCGCTGACCCCGTCATGCCGGCATTGGCGAACGTCATCAGGCCCGACACGCGGCCCTGCAGCATGTCGCCGACAGAGGTAATCGGGGCGGAGATCATGAGCGAGTCCGCGCGAAGCGTCGCGACCGCGTTTCCGATTTCAACCTTCCGCTGGTCACCGGTGGCCGTGACGACGACTTCAGACAACTGCGAGGCGGACCGTTCGATGGTGAAGTCTGCCGTGACCTCGCCATTGTCGGTGACGGTGACCGTGGCCGACTTCGGCGCGTAGCCGAGCAGGCGGACGGACAGCGTCTGGGCGCCGGCGGGCACCTGCGTGATGACGTAGCGGCCGTTGTTGTCAGCGGCTGCGCCGAGGCGCGTGCCTGCCACGATGACCTGGGCGCCGGGAACCGGCTGGCCCGATGACTGGTCGGTGACCCGCCCACGGACGGTGCCGGCGAAGCGCACTTCGTCGGTCGTTAGGCCGACGCGGGACACGGGTTCCGTGGCCAGCAGCGTGGGTGGAGACGCGAGTGCGAGTGGCAAGAGAACTGCCGGGAGAAGAGCGAAGCGCATGTATCCTCCGAACGGTGGGGGGGTCGATCCCAGGAGCGGTGACGACGAGATATGCGCGCGTGTGACGCGCGATCAAGCAACTCCCGAAGATCAATGCGGCAGCGTGAAGGGTCAAGCAAAAGGGTTCGATTGGGTGAACACTCGGCGCGAGCCCGGCGTGTACGTGTGTCGTTCGGCGCTCCGGTCCGATGGCTGCACGTCGCTGGTGACACTGCTCCATGCGCTGCAACGCCCCCGGTCCCACCCCCAGCCCCACCAGCCACCTTGGAGGCGAGTCGCTGCCGCACGGCGCGTCGCTCCTTGACGCCTGTGGGTCCCCGCACAACGTTGCTCGCCCCGCTGGTGGTGGCCGCCCGCCCGATCGCTCACGCGCAGGAGTTGCCTGGATGCGACACTTCCTTCCACTCGCCGCGATCGGTACGCTGCACCTTGCGGTCGCGATTCCCGTCGAGGGCCAGCGCGTCCTGGACACCCTGCCCGCGTCGGCGTACGCCCGGGCCGAACGCTTCATGTCGCATCGCGCGGCCGACAAGATGTACCGCAACCGCATCGACGTCCGGTGGCTGGCCGACGGCTTCCGCTTCTGGTACGCCGTCGAGACGCCGGAGGGGACGGAGCGCTACCTGGTCGACCCTGTTGGCAACACCAGGCAACTCCTCGTCGACCGGGTGGTGCTTGCCCAAGGGATCTCGGCGGCGCTCGACACGGTCGTCGAGGCTCGCCGCCTCACGCTGGGCGACTTCGAGCTGTCGAAGGACGAGAAGGCGGTGAGCTTCAACGTCGGCACCAAGCGGGTATCGTGCGTGGTTGCGACAATTCGCTGCCAACCGACCTCAGCCAAAGCGCGCGCCGATCGCGGGCTCCGTCGCTCGCCCGACGAGAAATGGGATGCGTTCATTCGCGACAACGACCTCTACATCCGACAGGCAGGCTGCACGACCGGCGCCTCTTGTGAGACGCGCCTGACGACGGACGGGTCGGCCGAGTGGGCCTACGGACGTGCCGGCACCTTCCAGTCGATCAGCCTCAGTCGGACCGGCGAGCCCCGCATCCCCATGGTCTCATGGTCCCCCGACTCGAAGAAGATCATCGTGATGCGGTGGGACGTCCGCGGCGTGGAGAAGTTCCACTACATCTCTGCGACGACGATCCGGCCGGAACTCTTTTCGGTGCCGCAGGCCATTCCGGGCGATTCGGTCGTCGAGAGGCACGACCTGTATGTCATCGACATCACGACCAAGGCGAAGGTCCGCGTCGACACCGATCAGATTCCGTGGGTTCGGGGTGGCATGACGGAAGGCGCCGGCTCCGCGTCCATCGCCGCGTGGGCGTCATCGTCGGATCGTTTCTTCTTTCTCAGCAACGATCGTGGCCCGAGCCGTCTTTCGTTGATGACGGCGGACGCGAAGACCGGCGTTGTGCGGCGGATCGTCACCGATAGCAACAGCTTCCGGTTCGGTGCGATCAGCGAATACGTCGTCGGTAGTGGGATCTGGCGGCTGAGCCGGGGCAACGACGTCTACTGGTACTCCGAGCGCGATGGCGGCTCCCACGTCTACAAGTACGACAGCACGGGCAGGTTCGTGGCGAAGGTGACGGAGGGCGCATGGAACGTGCTGGACGTCCCGCATTCAGACACCACGCACAGCGTGTTTTTCGTCCGTGCGGCGGGGCGGGAGCCGAGTACGTTCAAGGGCCATGCCAAGCTCTATCGCATGCGCGCAGATGGTGGTGCCCTGACGCTCCTCACGCCGGAGAAGGGGGACCACTCTGGCAACTTCTCGCCGGACGCGCGCTTCTTTATCGATACCTATTCGTCGGCGGAAGAGGCGCCGATCATCGTCCTGCGATCGACCGACAACGGGCGCGTGATTCGCGAACTCGAGCGCGCCGACCTGACCAACGCAATGGCGCACGGCTGGAAGCCGCGCGAAATCGTCACCCTCACCGCCAGCGACGGCGCGACGCCGATCTACGCTGCCGTGTTCAGGCCGACGAACTTCGACTCGACGAAGCGGTACCCGATTGTCGACCATATCTATCCGATGCCCCTCGGGAGCATCACCAGCTGGACGTTCTTTGGCCCGTCGAGCGAGCAGCAGGCCCTCGCGGAGCTGGGGTTCATCGTGGTCCACATCCAGCCACGGGGCGTGCGCGATCCCTCACCGGCGATACGGAACTACTATCGAACCCAGTATCAGGGTCGATATGGCGAAGCCACGCTTGCCGACCACGTCGAGGCCATCAAGCAACTCGGGGCGCGCTTTTCGTACATCGACCTGGATAAGGTTGGCCTTTACGGCACGTCGGGGGGCGGATTCTCCACGACGCAAGGGATGCTCCGATATCCGGACTTCTTCAAGGTGGGCGTGGCGTTCGCCGGGAACCATGATGACCGCAGCGAGCAAACGGTCGTGGGCGAGTCGTGGCGCGGCATGCTCCGGAAGGACTCGACGGGCAAGGACAATTACGAGGGGGACGCGAACTACCTGCTCGTGCACAACCTGCGCGGCAAGCTCTTGCTCGTGCACGGGGACCTGGACGAGGCCGTGCATCCCGCGATGACGACTCGTGTCGCGGCCGCGCTGATCGACGCCGGCAAACGCTTCGACATGATGGTGTTTCCCGACCAGGGGCACTCGAGTGGTGGCTGGTACGGGAGCCGCCTGATTTTCGACTACTTCGTGCGGCACCTCATGGGTTACGAAGTGCCGGAGTACACATTCACGGGCGTCGCGGACCCCCTGGCGTCAATGCGTCGGCGTCCGAAGCGCACCCCGTGATGGCCTGCTCTTCACCCGATTCCCTCATGGTCTCAAACATGCGCGCTTGCATCGCTGGTGTCGGGCTCTCCCTCCTGCTTCCCCTCGCGGCGCACGCGCACGGGCCCAACCCGACCAACCTCTGGATCGTGAACCTCACGTGGACCGGCAACCGCCTGTCCGTTGGTACTCCCACGAAGCTCACGAAGGACAACGGCGCGAGCCAACCCGCGTTCTCCCCCGATGGACGAAGCGTGGTGTTCAGCGCCCAGCGCGACACGGGAAGCGGGGCGCAGAGCGACATCTATCGCATCGACCTGGCCACCGGCGTGGAAACCCGAGTGACACAAACGCCGGAAAACGAGAACTCGCCCACCATGAACGAGCGCGGCGAATACCTCGCCGTGCGCTGGCGGCCGGCCACGCTGTTCAAGGAGTTCGGGCCGTGGGTGTATTCGTCGAGCGGCGTTCCCACGCGCGGCGTGCTGCGGGGCCCCGATTCGACGGGCTACTACACGCCCCTTCCCAACGGCAACTACGCCCTCACGCGTCCCAAGTCGAGGAGCTTCACGCTTGGGCTGTTCGACGCCGCCTCGGGCGCCATCACCGATGTCGACAGCGGCATCCCCGCCCTGCCGCCGCAGGTGATTCCGGGCGCCAACGCGTTGAGCTACGTGCGCGTCGATACGGCGACGGCGCGCCATGTGCTGGGCCGCGTCGACCTTGCCACGCGTCGAACGTCGACCATCGGGCCCACGCTCGTGGGGCGCACGGCGCATTCGTGGGTTGCCGGACACCAGACCGTCCTCATGGCCAAGGGCAACGTGCTCTACGCGCGTGCTGCTGGCGAAACCGCCTGGCGCGTGGTTGCCTCGTTTGACAACCCCGAGCTTCGCGATCTCTCGGCGTACGCGGTGAGCCCGAAGGGGGACAAGCTGGTCCTCACATCGCCACGCCGGCTCTCGCTGGCGTCTGTGCTGCGCGATTCACTGGAGGCCGGGAGAAGCGGCGCTGATGTCGTCGCGATGGCCACGGCGATGCGCACGGCAGGCACCTTTGCCACGCTCGACGTGACGGAGAACTCCCTGGTCGGCGTGGGGAACGATCGACTCCAGAAGAAGCGGCCCGCCGATGCCGTCGCGCTGCAGTCGTTCGCGACCACGCTCTTCCCGCAGTCATTCCGTGCCTTCGAGGCGCTCGGCGATGCGCAGCAGGCGAGCGGGGATCGCACCGCGGCGCAGGCGTCATACCGCAAGGCGCTGGAGGTGAACCCTCGGTCAACGGATGGCCAGCGCACCGCAGCTGCTGCCGTGGAGCGGAAACTCGCCGGCCGGTCCTGAGCCTGCCGAACCGGGGGTGACCCAGTTGCGGCCTCACACTCAACACCTACGGAAACGACACGAGGCTCCGGCTTTCGCCGGAGCCTCGACCGTCTGTCGTTCAACTATCCCGCTCCAGCGTCGACGAGCGCTGAAACGTCAGGCACGGGGGGCGCATCGACGTCTCCTCGTCGGACGTGCAGACCCATCGACGCAACAGCGTGCGCGAGGGCGCGTCATCGAGGTCGGCGAAGAGTGACCTTCGATTGACGCGCGCCTTCGGTCGTGCCTGTCGACGGTCAAGCTCGATGGGTCGCGCGATATCGCGTACACGTGAGGTGACGTAGGATATGTCAAGCGACTGCGATGCAATGCTTTAGGATATGCGTGCCGCACTTCCAACTAGTGAAACTGCGAGCTCGGCGCGGTCCAGTCGCGCTCGCCGTGGGTTGGGCTGGGTCTATCCTGGCCACCTCGCGCCAGCAGGACGCCGGTCGCAACGCCTCGACCTCGGGTGACGTATCATTCCGCGTCCCGTCGACGCCTCAAGCTCGCCAGCCCCCTCTGACCCGGCCAGTGTCCAGTCGCTCAAGCCTGCCTGCCGTGCTCGCCGTCCTGGCGCTGCTGTTCGTCACCGCGTCTGCCAGCGCCCAGCACAATCACGCGGGCATGAAGAGCAAGATCGTGGTCCCTGAGGGGGCCCCCTATACGGCAGCGGACGTCGACTTCATGCAGGGCATGATCGCCCACCACGCCCAGGCCATCTATATGTCACGCATGGCCGAGGCCCACGGGGCCAACCCGCGCGTGCTTCGGCTCGCCACCAAGATCGACCAGTCACAGGTCGCCGAAATCCGCATCATGCAGGAATGGCTGCTCCACTACGGCCAGACGGCCCCGGACACGGGTTCGTGGCGCGGGATGACCATGGTGGGAATGCTGACCGAAGAACAGCTCAAGGAGCTGGACGCGGCGAGGGGGGTCGACTTCGACCGCGCGTTCCTCACCATGATGATCCTGCATCATGAAGGGGCGCTCGTGATGGTGAAGGACCTCTTCGCGAGTCCGCGCGCCGGCCAGGAGGTCGACGTGAACGTCTTTGCCAACGATGTCGTCGCGGTCCAGACCGCGGAGATTGGCATCATGCGACAGATGCTCTCGCAACTCGCGGACAAGTAAGTCACGCCAGTCACTTCGTTCACGCACGTCGTCGTTCGTTTCCGCCACCCCGTTTCGTACCCTATGACACTCGTCCGCAGGGCCTTCGCGGTTGCCGCGATCCTCGTCCCCACGCTCCTCGCTGCGCAGACCTACCCGAACAAGCAGGATCCGCGCAGCAACCTCAGGCCGGGCCGCAACGATGCCGGCGTGGCCGCGAAGAACATGCGGCTCGTGTCCAACACCCCAAAGGCGGCGGACTTCGACTCGACGCGCGGCCTGACGTTCGCGAACTCCGACCTCGCGTTCGGCGGCAACTACGTGTACCAGGGCAACTTTGCCGGGTTCACGATCTGGGACATCAGCAATCCGGCACAGCCCAGGCTGATGTCGACGGTGCAGTGCATCACCTCGCAGGGTGATCCGTCGATCGTGGGCAACCTGCTCTTCGTCTCCGCCGAGGGCGCGGGCAACCGGAACGACTGCGGCAAGGGCGGCGTAACCGACCCGAAGGATCACATGGCCGGCGTCCGCATTTTCGACGTGTCGAATCCGTCGGCACCGCGGTTCGTGAAGAACGTGCAGACCTGCAAAGGCTCGCACACGCACTCCCTGATGCCGTCGCCAAAGGACAAGAACATCCTCTACATCTACGTCTCCGGCAGCCAG
>JACMLI010000638.1 GCA_014379705.1 Gemmatimonadaceae bacterium | reverse complement strand
TTGAAGCGATTGCCGCTTGTGGGCCCCGACATGCTGAACTCGAGGGGGCGGTTCCCCTTCTGCCGAACGCCGTCGCCATCGGTGTCGCGCCACCCGAGGGTATCGAGCAGCGCCGCCGCGTGGCTCGAATCGTAGGGCATCACCTGCGCTCCCTCGATGCCCAGGCCCGATGGGTATGGCGACGACATCGCCGAGCCGAGCGAGTCGAAGATCGTCAAGGCCATCTTCCGGCGGTCGAGTGCCATGGAGAGCGCGCGCCGGAGGCTACGATCGCCAAAGAGGGGATGCGGGCGCGCGGGCGCCGCGGGATCCCGGAGGTTGAACGTGGCGTAGGCGTTGGAAAGCGACCGCGCGACAACGAGGGCGATTGACGTGTCCCCGGCGACGGTGGCGATCGCCGGGCCCTGCATGATCTCGATCATGTCTGCTTCGCCGGCCACCAGCATCGCGGCTTGCGCCGCCGGGTCGGTGACGACGAGCCACGCCACGCGATCGAGGCTTGGCCGCCCAAGCCAGTGCGTCGTATCGGCAACGACCTCGACGCGCTGGGCGGGCAACCAGCGCGCGAAGCGGAATTTTCCGCTTCCGACCGGCTGTCGCGTCGCGGGCGCGATGGGAAGGGAATCGACCGGCACCTTCCCGTACACGTGCTCCGGGATCGGGATCAGGTTGGCGACGAGGTCGTAGAACTGTGTCGGCGATCGTCGCGCAAACCAGGCGACAAAGGTGAGGGAATCGCGCGCGGTGATCGAATCGAGGGCCACGAGGTGGGGCACCGCGTCGGCGGCCACGCCCGGGGCGCGATACACGGACAGCGAGTACGCCACATCGGACGCGCGCACCGGTGTGGCGTCGTGCCAGCGAGCGCGCGGGTCGATGCGGAACGCGATCGAGAGTGAATCGGGCGCCCATTCCCACGAGGTGGCGAGCCCCGGCGTGTAGTCCTCGGCGCCGACCACATTCAGCTGGTCCGGCGGGAGCGCAATCGGCAGGAACACCGCGTCGATGACCTGCTTGCCGACCGACCCTTTCACGAGGGGAGGCAGCACCGCGTCGGCATCGCCCCCCGTGGCAATCAGGAGTGTCCCGCCCGTGGAAGACCCGGACTCCGAGCCGCCGCACGCCAGGAGGAGCAGCGCCGCGACGGCCGCGGCGCGCGAACGCACAACGCGCATGGGAGAGCCTAACGTGAAGGGAGCGGTTCCTGCTGGCTCAGACAGTGCAGCGTGCCGAGGCCCCACACAAGATCCACGGAATGAATCCCGACGACCTGCCGGTCCGGAAAGCACCCTGCCAGCGTCGACAGCGCCACCTGGTCGTTGGGGTCGTTGAACGTCGGGACCAGCACCACGCCGTTGGCGATGTAGAAGTTCGCATACGAGGCCGGCAGTCGCTGGCCGTCCATCATCACGGCCCGCGGATACGGGATCGTGACCACATGGAGTTGTCCGCGTTCGAAGGCCTGCAAGCGGTAGAGGTTGTCGGCCGAGCGCGCGTGGTTGTCGTCGGCGGGATCGGCCTCGTAAGCAAGCACGACGGTGTCCTCGGAGACGAAGCGCGCGATGTCGTCCACGTGGCCATGCGTGTCGTCGCCCACGCAGCCCTCGCCGAGCCAGATGGTATCGCTCACGCCAAGGTAGTCGCGGAACACGCTCTCGTAGTCGCGACGCGTCAGTCCCGGATTGCGTTCCTGAATGGTGGACAGCAGGCACTCCTCGGTCACGAGGAACAGCCCGGCGCCGTTGGTCTCGATCGCGCCCCCCTCGAGGACGACGCGCCCCGCGCCGTCGGGGCGCTGCGGCTCGATGCGCTCGTGCTCGGTGATGCGCGCCATCGCCTCGCCGACCATGGCGTCGAGGGCGTAGTTGTCGTACTTGGCCCACGCGTTGAAGCGCCAGTTCGCGAGCACGCACTCGCCCCGGGCGTCGTGCACCACGGTCGGCAGCGAATCGCGCAACCACCCGCGGTCGTACGGCACCACGTGCAGCCGGTAACCGGCCGGATCGACGTGGTGGGCCGCCAGCTTCGCTACGGCGTCCTCGCGCACGGCTTCTGAGTGGCAGAGGATCTCCACGCGCTCGTGCACGTGCAGCGCGCGCACGATCTCCGCGTAGACCCAGGGGATCGGCTCGAATTTTCCCGGCCAGTCGGGCTCGTGGTGGGGCCACGCGATCCACGTGGCCGCGTGGGGCTCCCACTCGGCGGGCATTCGGTAGTTAGCCATGTCAGCCGAGGTAGCGAGCGGTCAGGCCGCCGTAGGCGTCGATGCGTCGGTCGCGGAGAAAGGGCCAGTTGCGGCGCGTGTCTTCGATGCGAGCCGGGTCGCAGGTCGCAACGAGCACCGTGGGGTCCGTGCCCGCCTCGGCAAGGATGCGGCCGAACGGATCGTAGATCGTGGAGTGGCCGAAGAACTCGAGCCCGTTCGTGCCTGCGGCGTCCTCAACACCGACCCGGTTGGGAGACGCGACGAACACACCGTTGGCGATCGCGTGCGCGCGCTGGATGGTGCGCCACGCGGTGACCTGCGCCTCGCCGAACTCCGCCTTCTCACCCGGGTGCCAGCCGATTGCCGTGGGATAGAACAGCACGTCGGCCCCGAGGAGCGCCGTGATGCGCGCCGCCTCCGGATACCATTGGTCCCAGCAGATCAACACGCCGACGTTGGCGTAACGCGTCCGCCACACGCGGAACCCGTCCGACTCCTTCATCACGCCCGGGGCCGCGAGCGCGCGTCCGTTCGTGTCTCCCGGGGCGAAGTAATATTTCTCCTCGAAGAGCGGGTCGTGCGGGATGTGCATCTTGCGGTACACGCCCAGCAGCGTGCCGTCGGCGTCGATGACCGCGGCCGAGTTGCGGTACAGGCCCGCCGCCTCCCGTTCGTAGATGGGCACGATGAGCACGACCTCGAGCTCTCGCGCGAGTTTCTGCATCTGGTCGGTTGTCGGCCCCGGGATCGGCTCGGCAAGGTCGAACCACTGCATGTCGAGTGTCTTGCAGAAGTACGGCGCGTTGAAGAGCTCCTGCAGGCAGATGACCTGTGCGCCGCGGGCGTGCGCCGCGCGAACCCCCGCGACAGCGCGCTCGACGTTGGCGGCAATGTCGCGAGACGCGGCAGTCTCCTGCACGAGACCGACGGAGAAGGGATTGGACATGGCAGGGAAAGTATCGAGTCGCTGGCGCGGCGGGGAATCACGCCACGGCGTCGTGACCGAGCAAGTGAACCCGGCCTGGCGCGCGACGTTCCCACGCCCTCCGTCAGGGTCCTCGGAGGAGCGCGAGGACGATGTCGTTCACGTTGGTCCCCGTCGGACCTGTCCGCAGCAGCGCGCCACCGGCATCGAGGGCCGTGTGGGCATCGTGCGCCTGGAGGTCGGTGTGAGGGTCGCGTCCCGCGCGAAGGATGGCGTCGACGGTGGACGCGTCGACCACGGCCCCGGCGGCGTCGGTGGGACCGTCGCGACCGTCCGTTCCTGCCGCGAGGAGTGAGAGCGCCGTCGCGCCGTGCGCCTTCCATTCGAGCGCGCACGCGAGGGCGAGTTCCTGGCACCGGCCACCGCTGCCCTGGGCATGTGACGGAAGCGTGACCGTGGGCTCCCCTCCCGCGACCCAGAGACGCCGCTCGCCCGCACCTAACGCCGCCGCCGCGCGGGCGAGGGCGTGGGCCAGTGTGCGGCCGAGCTCCGCGGCTTCTCCCGAGATGGCGATGTCCGGCGCGTCGAGCACGAGGAGCCCGGCTGAATCGGCAGCGTCGCGGACGGCGGCGAGCGCGTGAGAGTTGTCGAGGATGACGCGCGTCCTTACCCCCACGAACTCGGGATCGCCGAACCTGGGCGTCTCGGCCGTCTCACCGCGCTCGACGCGCGCGAGGTATTCCCGCAGGGAGGCCGGCACACCCTCGACGCCCGACGCCTCGATCGCGGCGCGCACCTCGGCTGCGGTCGCAGGGTCCGGGACGCACGGACCGGACCCGATGGCGGCGAGTTCGCTCCCCATGACATCGGACACGATCAAGCAATGCACGCGCGCGGGCGCGAGGGCACGTGCGAGTCGCCCCGCGCCCCAGCGAAGGATGCGGCGCCGCACGGTGTTCATCGGGCCGATGGGCATGCCAGAACGCAGCAGTGCCTCGAAGATCGCGGGGAGGTCCGCGTGGGCCACCTCGGGAACTGCCTGCGCGACGAGGCTGGTCGTTCCACCCGAGATGAGCACGATCACCTCGGCGGCGTCGCGCGCCGCGATCGCGACGTCGGCGAGCGCTTCGGAGGCGGCGCGCGATAATTCGCCAGGGACGGGATGGTCGCCTTGCAGGTGTCGCAGCGGGCCCACGTCGCCGCGCGCGTCGTGCGAGACG
>JACMLI010000637.1 GCA_014379705.1 Gemmatimonadaceae bacterium | reverse complement strand
GTCACGTCCACGCCCCAGCCGATCGCGGCGCCCTCGATGAACTCCCGCATCCGATTGTTGATCTCGTCGCGGGAGGCGAGCGTGCTGTCGAGCTCCATCTCACCGACGATGTTGCGGAGCGTCGTGCGGGTCAGCGTCTCCAGGGCGTAGGGCAGGTTCTGCACGGCATACGTGGCCTTCTGGGGATCGGCGACGCGGTAGTACAGCACCGCATCGATGTCGATCGTCACGTTGTCCTTGGTGATGACCGGCTGGCTCGGGAAGTTGAGCACCTGCTCGCGCAGGTCGATGCGTGACGTGGACCTGTTGGTCACCTTCTTCAGCCCCGACACGTCGCTCTCGAAATACCGAACGTCGAGGGTCCGCGGGCGTTCGATGAAGGGAATCAGGATGTTGAGGCCTGACCGGGCGACGCGATGGAAGCGTCCGAGTCGCTCGACGACGATGACCTCTGCCTGTCCGATGATCCGAACCGACTTGGCGAGGAGGACCGCGGCGATTGCGGCGATGATGCCTGCGAAGATCATGGGCCTCCTTACTACTGCCAGTCGGCGAGGAAGAGGTTCGTTTCGTTCGGCTTCGCGTCATGCCGATTGGAGGCCCAGAGCAGCTTCTTGCCGTCGGGACTGAACATCGGAAAGCCGTCGAAGACCGGCGAGAACGTGAGCTGCTCGACCTGGTCCGTCGTTGCCCGCGAGGCGCCGGCATTTACGAGGAAGAGATCGAAGTTGCCCCCGCGGGGCGTCTTGTGGTTGGAAGAGAAGATGATCCGCTTTCCGTCAGGGGTCCATGACGGGCCGAAGTTCGCCCCGCCGAGGGCGGTCACCTGGCGCTGGTCGGAGCCGTCGGCGTTCATGACGTAGAGTTCGACTCGGGACGGTCGGACCATGTTCTGGCCCAGAAGCCGCCGGTAGTCGGCCAACTGTGCCGAGTCCGACGGATGGTGGGCCCGGTAGACGATCCTGGTGCCGTCGGGAGACCACCACGGGCCGCCGTCGTAGCCGGGCGTGTTGGTGAGGCGGCGAACGTCCGAGCCATCGGCGTTCATCGTGTAGATCTCCAGGTCGCCGTCCTTGAGGGACGTGAACACGATCTTCCGACCATCGGGGGACATGACCCCCTCGGCCGTATACACGTTGTAGTGCGTCAGGCGGCGGAGGTCGGAGCCGTCTCGCCTTGCCGTGTAGATGTCGAACCGGTCGAGGGGCCACACGTAGCCGGACGACGGGTCGGGGCGTGGCGGGCAGGTGGAATCATGGGCATGCGACGACGCAAAGAAGAGCCGGTCGCCACCGGGGATGAACCACCCGCAGGTCGTCTTGCCGCGGCCGCTCGACACGCGGACGACTTCAGTGCCATCGCTGCGCATGACGTACTGCTGGTCGCAGGTGCGACCCTCGCGGGTGGACTGGAAGGTGATGTGCTTCCCGTCGGGGCTGAAATACGCCTCGGCGTTCTCGCCGCCATTGGTGAGCTGGCGGAGGTTCGTGAGGTGTGTTTCGCCAGGCTCCGCCGGCAGCGTTCCCACACGGACGGTGCGCGCACATGAAAACGCCGCCACGAGGGTCGTGGCGGCGATCACTGTTGAAGGTCTCATGCCGGGAGAATTTACCGCTTCGCCTGACTGGAGGCGAGCGCGATCAGCTCTCTCGTGGACGGGTTCTTCTTGAGGATGTCGATGGCGCGCTGTAACTGCGGGTCATCCGCAAGCGTGCGACGCCGTACGGCCGAATCCCCGAAGGCGAGCCGAGCGACCCGCCGCTCGATCTCGCGGTCGATGTACCTGGCGGCACCGTCGTACAGGGGCTTGTCGATCTCGACACCCTTCTTCTTGAGCCGGGAGTACAGGTCTTCGCGCCATGCGGGCTGCACCTGGAAATCCGGCTTGACCTTGTCCTTCATCTCCTGCGCGAGGACGTAGATCGCGACGTAGATCTCCTGCGCCTTGGGGGCCGTGGCGCGGAGGAACGCCTGTTCCGGGGTCGTGAAGGTGTCGGGCTTGACGAAGATGTCGGGGGTGATGGCGCCGCCACCGTACAGGGTGCGCCCCGCAGTGGACTTGTAGGTCGGGCGGGCCCGGCGGGCGGAATCGCTCTCGAGCGAGTCGGGGTGTACCTCGACGTACTGGCCATCGGGGAGGAGCTTGCGCTCCTTCTGGATGGAGCGTCCCGCCGGCGTGTACCACTTGCCCGTGGTCATCTTGAGCGCGTAGCCGCCATCGAGGTTGTACATGGTCTGCACGAGCCCCTTGCCGAAGCTCGTTGCGCCGAGGACGAGTGCGCGGTCGTGATCCTGCAGGGCACCGGCGACGATTTCCGCTGCCGAGGCGGAGTACTGGTCGATGAGGATGACGATCGGCATTTCCGCCGCGATCGGCTTCTCGCGGGCCTGGTACACCTGGGGCTCGGCACCGCGACCGCGCACCGATGCCACCTGAACGCCCTGGGGCAGGAAGAGGTTGGAGATCGACAGCGCCTGGTCCAGATAGCCGCCCGGATTCCGGCGGAGGTCGAGGATCAGGCCCTTGGCGTTTTCACTCTGGAACTTGCGGACGGCGGCCGTGATGTCCCGCGTCGACGATTCGTTGAAGTTGTCGAGCGGGAGGTAGCCGATGCCGTCGAAGGTGATGGCATACGCCACCGCTGGCACGCGGACGACGGCACGCGTGAAGGTGTTCTTGATTGGCTCGGGGACGCCGGGGCGGGCGAAGGTGACGGAGACCTTGGAGCCTGGGGTACCGCGGAGTGAATCGGCGACGCGGCCGTTGCTCCAGCCGCGCGTGGAGAGCGTGTCGATGGCGATGATGATGTCGCCTTCGAGGATCCCAGCCTGCTCGGCCGGCGTGTTGTGGAAGACCTTGGCAACGACGGTCCCGCGATCGCGCTGATCTTCGATGGACATGCCGAGTCCGCCGTACCGCCCGCCGGTGGTCGTGTTGAACTGGGTGAGTTGGTGCGGAGAGAAGAGCTCCGAGTAGGGATCCTGGAGCTGGCCGACCAGTCCGCGAGCCGCCTTTTCGTAGAGCATGGCCTCATCGATCGAGTCGACGAAGCGGCTCTGGACGAGATCGAGTACCTGTCCAAGCAGGCGACCGCCGTCCTGCGTGGCCCGCTCCTGGGCGATGAACCCGCCCGCCACGAGCGGAGCGACGACGACGATCCCGAGGGCCAGCTTCCTGATGCGATTCATGCGGTCATCCAGTAAGGGACGGACACGGTAACTCAGGAACGAATACGCCCACGCGGCGGGTGAGTTCCTCCGCGCGGGGACCAGTCGTGCCCGGCAGCGGCGTTCCTGCGCCGGAGCGGGGCCGACCGAATGACATTTACCGACGCTTCAGCACCCCAAGCACCTGCGACAGGGACGGCAGTTCAGGTACGCGCGTCACGGGCAGGGTGCTGCACCCCGGGTCCGGGGGGCGGACCGGGGGCCGCGGCGAGGGTGGGACGACCGGGGGTTCTGGGAGAAAGGTGCCGCGGGGGACCGGCGAGGGATCGCGAGGTGACATGGAGGCTCCAATCGTTAGGCGGTGCGCATGGCGAGCACGTAGTCGACGTACCAGGTCCGGTCCTGCTGGTGCACCTTGGCGTCGCGCACGATGCCGGCCGTGAGCAGCATCTCATGCGCCGGTTGCAGCACTCGCTGCAGGTGTGAGGGGTACCGCTGCACCAGGGGCATTTGTTCCGCGAGTGCCTCCAGCTCGATTCGCCAGGTCACGGTATCTTCGGCCCGAGCGACCTCGAGCAAGCGATACAGCCGGCGGGCCACTGGAGACGACAGCGCCTGGTACTGCGAGGCGACCAGCGAGGTCGCGTGCCCCCGCGAGATATTGCCGCGGAGGAGGGGGGACAGGGTGACCCGCGCGTCGCCGGGTTCAGCCGTCGTGACGTTGGGGAAGAGGGCGAGCTGCTCCCGGTCGGCCACACGTCGTCGATCGATCGATACCGCGGACAGGACGGTGAATCGGCCGTCCAGGGGCTGCCCCGAGGACGCATTGTAGTAGGCGGCGCTGGACTCGAGGGAGGTGCGTTCGAGCCGGCTGAGCGCTGCACGGAGCTGTTCGTAGGTCCGGCCATCGGCGCGGCGGCCGATCGAACGCAGGAACGCGTGCAGGGTGAAGGAGACCGATCCGTCGTTCGGCTCACCGGCATCGAGGAATCGGCGGCAGATCTCGACGTAAACGTCCTGATCGAAGGTGCCGGGAAGCCGATCGCCGGGGCTGGGAAGCACTCGCCAGCGCCCGCCGGCTGGCGGCGTGTAGAGGATGGACGCTTCCTCGGCGGAGTCGCTCAGGCGGAAGAGCGGGAGGGACTCCAGGGCCCGGTCCAGGACAATGTGCTTGCCGGGTGGGCGCCGAGGGGGCGTGGGGCGGCGGCGCTCATCGCCGCCGGAGAACTCGCGGGCGCGTGAGTTCATCCGAGCATGACGACCTGCCCGTTGACCGGGCCGGACGCATCCGAGCAGAGCATGGTGACCCAATCGGCCACCGTCTCGCGTTCCACGTAGACGGTGTCGGCGTCCATGCTGGCGAGGTTGGCTGCCGTGCGGATGGCAGTTGGTGCGAGCGCGTTGGCCCGGACACCATGGCTTCGTTCCTCCGCTGCCACGGCGCGCATGAGCGTGACGACGCCGGTCTTGGCAGCGCTGTATGCCGCCATGCCCGACACCTTTCCACCGGGGAGCGCTGCGGCAGAGGCAAAGTACACAATGGCGCCGCGGGATTTCCGGAGCAGGGGAATGAACGCCCGCGTCGTGAGGTACGCCGTCGTGAGGTTGATGGCAAACATGCGCTGCCACGCCTCGGGGGGCGTGTCGGCGACTGGGGATCCCGGCGCAAAGCCTCCCGCGAGGCAGACGAGCGCGTGGACGCCATCAGGCGCCGTCGCGGACACTTCCCGCACGACGGCATTGAGTGCCGCGGCATCGGTGAGGTCGCAGGCGTGGGCGGTCGCGGTCGCGCCGCGGGTCTGGAGCTCCGCGGCGCGCGCGGAGACTTCAGCGGGCGTGCGATCAACAAGGACGCACCGCGCGCCTAACGATGCAAAGGCGCCGGCCACGGACTCGCCCACCTGGCCCGACCGGCCCACGCCCGTGATCACGGCGACGCGACCATCCATTCGCGGGACCTTCATGCCTTCTCGACGCGACCGATCGCGGTGCGCAGTGCCTCACGCAACCCGATGATCGCCTCCTCATTCGCCGCGGGGGAGTCGTCGCGCACATGCAGCTCAACGCCATCGGCCACCGCGATGCGACGCCACGAATGCGAGCCGTTCCCGTCATTGCCTGCCGCTGCGGGCACGCCCGCGGCCAGCGCATTGGACATCCATCCGGCGACGCGACGCTCCAGCAAGTCGCCGGTGACTTCCTTCAGCTCGCTGCGGATCGTCTCGAGATTCTGGCCCTCACGCTGCCGGATCTTGATCGACAGAAGCTGGAGGAAGTGCCGATAGCTGTACGTGGCCGACGTGCCCGCGCCTTCCGGGCGGTCCATCAGCCGATTGGAGACGTAGAAGCGCACCGCGCGCGCGGATGGTGCGGCGCGCGCGGACGCATTGGTGGGACGCACACCGACCGCGTCGACGAGTCCGGAGACGTGCGCCGCCAGGCCTCGCGCGTTCCACGGGGCAAACCGCGCGTGCGCGCGCAAGAGGGCAACGGGGGACTCCGCCATTCCGGTAGATTACGCGGCGTCCGTGGGAGGGCGCCAGACGAGCGAGCAAGCAACTCGTCAGGCGTCGACACTCCGGAGCCCGGGTGTGTGCCCGAGACGCCGGTGGGCAACTACGCACTCGTCGCGTTCGTCTGCACGCTGGCCGCGGGTGGGTCGGGATACAGCGACGAGGCGATCCCGTGCTTCGCAGCCACCGACGCGATCGTCTCCAGGTCCACCGGCTTCTCGAGGAAGTAGGTCGCGCCGAGTCGGAGCGAGGCGAGGCGGTTGTCCTGGTCGGGAAAGGCCGTCAGGGCGATGACTGTGGCCTCCGGGGAGAGCAGGCCAGCCGCCGCCATCACCTGCAGCCCGCCGTCACGCTTTCCCCCGAGCCGAATGTCGCTCAGGATCAGGTCGTAGGGGCGAGCGGCCAATGCCGCCTTGGCATCGTCGAGTGTCGCGACCGCGGTGACTGCCGTTGCGGCCACGTCAAACAGGTCCGCGAGGGCGTCCCGGATGGATTGTTCGTCTTCGATGATCAGGATGGGGCGCGGCATATGGGCTTGGACGGCAGGCTGGCGGCAGAGGGTGCAAGGTGAACGCCCGAGCCCACCGCGAAGTTCACGCCTGTTGCGCTGGCGTTGGCGGGGAGGCTGGCAGCTCGATGGACACACTTGTTCCCGCCTCGGCGGAGCTTCGCATGGCGATATGCCCACCGTGTTCCTCCACGATGCGCTGGCACAGGGCAAGGCCGATGCCCGTGCCGCCGGACTTGGTCGAGTAGAACATCTCGAACACTCGCTCGAGGACGTCCGGCGGCACCGCGGGACCGGGATTTGTCAGATGCATGCGCCAGGCGCCCGACGGGAGCAGGGTGGACTCGAGCGTAAGGTCCGAGGCGACCGGCGCGTGGTCGGCGGCGTTGACCAGGAGATTCAGGAACACCTGGGCGATCTTTTCGGCGTCGGCATGAATCACCACAGGGTGTGGTGGCCGACCCCTGCGAACGAAAAGCGAGCGCGATTCCAGCAGCCCTCGCTGTCCGTCGAGCACCTCATCCCAGGCGACGTCCGGATCGAAGGGAGCAAGGATCGTGGGCTTGGGACGTCCGAACTCGAGCAGCGACGTGACCATGCGACTGAGCCGGTCCACTTCTCGAAGGATGCGCCCGACGTTCTTCTCGACTACCACGTCCTCGCGGGCGCGAAAGCGCAGCAGTTGAGCGGCTGACGAGATGCCGAACAGGGGATTCCTGAGCTCGTGTGCGACGCCCGTGGCCACTTCGCCTATCGCTTCGAGGCGGCGCTTCTGGCCAACGCGATGCACCAGTCTCGATCTGTCGATCGCCGCGCCGGCCTGAGCGGCGATAGTGGCGAGGACTCGAACCGCTTCCTCGACTTCCTGCCGTGTGCCCAGCGACTCGGAATAGAGCGCCATGGCACCGAGCGACTGGCCGCCGGCTTCCATCGGGGCTGCGAGGCACTGACCGCCCGCCGTCATGGAGACCGCGACGTCCCGTCGTGCGATCGCTTCGCTCACGACCGTCGCAAAGCGAGCTTCGGTGCCCGAGATGTCACCATCCTCGGCCAGCGCGTAGACCTGCCGGGTGTTCACGCCGTCGGATTCCGTGATCCAGACCGAAAATTCGAGGGCAGGGACGGCGCGCCGCAGCTGGTGACCGACTTCGACGAAGACGCGGTCGATGTCGATGGGCCGGGCAAGGGCCAGGCTCGTGTCCATCAGCGCTTCACGCGACCGATGGCTTGGCGTGATGTCGACGGTGGAGAAGACGAACCCCGTGATGGGAAGACCGCCTTCGCGCAGCGGCGTGATGTGCATGAGGAAGACGCGTTCCTCAGTGGGCGAGCTGCATGGGAATTCCCACGTGACCTTGGGCACGGCTCCCGAGCGGAGCAGGTCGAGGGCCTGCATGACCTGGGTGCGATACCCTGGATCGTTGAACGCATCCAGGAGCGAGGTGCCGCGCACCGACGCCTCATTGGCGAGTGCCGGAGCGCCGTTTTCCACCGCAAACCGGGACCACGAGCGGTTGGCGCTCGTGATCCGCCCCTCGAGGTCCGTCGTGTAGACGGTACTCGGCAGGGCATCGAGGACGTGTCGCGCGAAATCCGGCATGCACTCACCAAACGAGTCCCGGGCGAGATGGAGTTCCGGGAAAAAAGAAACGAATGACCGACGGAGGTCGATCACTCGTTTCGGGGCGTGACGCGAGGCTCAGCGCTTCTTCTTCGCGGCCTTCTTCGGGGCAGCCTTCTTCGCTGGCTTCTTTGGGGCCGGCTTCTTTGCCGTCTTCTTTGCGGCCTTGGCGGGTGCCGCCTTCTTCACTGCCTTCTTTGGCGCGGCTTTCTTTGCCACCACCTTCTTCGCTGGAGGAGGGGCCTTGGTCGCTGCCTTCTTTGCGGGAGCGGGCGCAGGCTTCATGGGCGCGGGCGCGGGCGCGGGCGCAGGCGCAGACGTCAGTACCTGAATGAACGGGAGAGCGGAGGTGGTGGCGGCCTGCTCGGACTCCTCGTCCGACAGCGCGAGCGTGCCCGCGAAAGGTGAATCCTCATAGACGACGCGAGGAGAG
>JACMLI010000636.1 GCA_014379705.1 Gemmatimonadaceae bacterium | reverse complement strand
GCGGCGCGCGCTCGCGGGCGGCGTGCTCGTTGCCGTGGCCGCGTTCACGTACGTGGTGAACTTCCGCATGGCCGCCGACCACATGTTCCTGCAGCCGCGGACGCTGCGCATGGTGTCGTCGGCGGAGAACACGGTCGCCCTCGACCGGCTCGTGGTGGGCGTCGAGGTGAACGGCGAGGCGCGGGCGTATCCGCTGCAGTACATCGGGTACCACCACCAGGTGCGGGACACCATTGGCGGTGGGCCGATCATGGTGAGCTATTGCACCGTGTGTCGCACGGGGCGCGTGTTCACGCCGGTGGTGAATGGCCAGCCCGAGACCTTCCGCCTGGTGGGCATGGACCACTGGAATGCGATGTTCGAGGACAAGGCCACCGGGAGCTGGTGGCGCCAGGCGAATGGGGAGGCGGTGACCGGTCCGCTCAAGGGCACGACGATGCACGAGGTCCCGAGCGTGCAAGTGACGCTTGCGCAGTGGCTCGCCCTGCACCCGAGCAGTCTCGTCATGCAGGCCGACAGCGCGTTCCTCGAGGAGTACGCAAAGGACTATTCGTACGAACGCGGGACCAGCCGGAAGTCACTCACCGGCACCGACACCCTCTCGTGGGGCGAAAAGTCGTGGGTCATCGGCATCACCATCGGTGAGGCGAGCATGGCGTACGACTGGAACGCGCTGCGTCGCGCGCGCGTGATCAACGACGCGGTGGGCGAGACGCCGATCGTCATCGTGCTTGCGAAGGATACCGCGAGCTTCTTCGCCTTCGCGCGCCCCACTCCGAGCGACACGTTCCAATTGCGCGGCGATTCGCTCGTGGCGGCGAGTGGCACCTGGGCGACTGACGGCACGGGACCGAGCGGCGCGTTGAGGCGGATCAAGGCGAGCCAGGAGTTCTGGCATTCGTGGCGGACGTTTCAGCCGGGGACGGGGAAGGGGGACGCAGGGCGAGTGAATCGGGAGTAGTGAATCGTGAATCGTGAATAATACCGTGAATCGTGCATTCACTATTCACCATTCACCCTTCACCCTTCACTGCCCATACCCATGCTCCGCCATCCGCACCCCTGACGCGAGATAGGCGTCGCTCGACATGTCGCTCACGCCGGTGGCGTCGATCCACGTGTTGTAGAAGCGAAAGAGCGCGCACACCGTGATCGCGTCGTAGATCGCCTCCTCGCTCCACCCGGCCGCCTTCATCGCGTCGATGTCGGCCTGCGCGATGTCCGTGGACTTGCGGTTGATCTTCTCGACGAACGCAAAGAGCGCCTTCTCCATGTCGCTGATCGGCGCCGTCCGGAAGTCCTCGAGGACGGCGTCCACCATCGGGCGATCACCCAGCAGCTGCGCCGCGACCGCGGCGTGCGACCCGATTCAGAACGGGCAGTCGTTGCGCCGTGAGGTGAAGGCGGCGATCAACTCGCGCAGGCCCGGGGCAATCGGGGATGGGCCCCGCATCACGCCATGCGTGAACTTGGCCAGGAAGTCCGTCCGGTCGGGCTTGTAGGCGAAGAGGTGCATGATCTGCGGGATGGTCGCGCCCGCGGCGCGCATGCCCTCGATCTTCGCAGCGTACGATCCCTGCGGCTGGCCGTGCTCCACGTCGTGCAGGTACATCGGATGCATAGCGACTACGGGACCTCGGTGTGCGGTGAACCTGTGGTCGTGATCTCGATCGGATTGCCATCGGGATCGAGCACGACGGCCTCATAGTAGCCATCGCCGGTGAGGCGCGGAGCAGATGCCACCGTGACCCCCGCGCCAGCGAGACGCGCGACGACGGCGTCGACGTCGGCCCGTGCGCCGAGCCCCATCGCAATATGGGCGTAACCGATGCCGGCGCGTGGCGTCTCGAGCGGTGGAAGGTGCATCAGTTCGAGGCGCGGGCCGCCTCCCGGTAGCGTGAGAAAGCGCGACGAGAAGCCGGAGGTGCGTGCGCTGTGGTACAGGGGCCCGCAGCGCGCACCAAAATGCTCCTCGTAAAAGGAACACGAGCGATCGAGGTCGTCGACGTACAGTGCCACGTGAACGATGCGGGCCGCCGTGGCTGGGCCGGTGCGCTCCTCGTCAGGCAGCACGGGCGCGCCTAGAAGACGCAGCCGGAGCGCGCCGGCACTGTCACGACCATCGTGGTCCCTGCACGTGTGGCGCGCGGACAGATGCCGAGGGCGTCGTCGGGGAGCAAGGCCGCGGGGAGGCGAACCTCGACAGGCTTCGTGTCGTTGTTGATCGCGACGATGGTCCGCCCGCGGCGGTACACGTACAGCTGGTCCTCCACCTGGAGGTGCGTCGTCGGTGCGGTGCGCAGGTCGGGGCGCGCGGCGCGGAGGCGCAACAGGGCCTGCAGGTGCGACCAGACGGCCTGCTGGGCGCTTGTGCGGCCAGCCGCGGTAAACGCATTGCGCGGGTCGCCGGCAAAGCCACCGGGGAAGTCTCGGCGGTTGTCGGGATCGCCTCCCCCGGGGAGCGCGATCTCGTCGCCGTAGTACACGAGCGGCGTTCCACGCGCCGTCACGAGGAACGTGTATGCCAGCTTGAGTCCCTCGACCGTCGCCCCCTTCTCGTTCATGAAGCGATCCACGTCGTGAAGGCCGAGGAACGTCACGAGGGATGCGGGGTCGTGGTAGAGACGGTCCCGCGCGACCATCTGCGCGACCTCGCGCACCGACTGTCCCTGGCCGAAGGCCTTGCGCACGGTGAAGTAGAGCGGGAAATCGAAGAGCTTGTCGACGCCGGTGTCGATTCCGTCGAACTTGGGCCGCCCGCCTTCGAAGAACGCGATCATCGCGGGGTCGCCGTCGAACACCTCGCCCACGACGCGCAGCAACGGAAACTCCCGCTTGATGGCGGTCATCCATTGCTTCCAGAAGGAACGTGGGACGTACGGCCAGGTGTCCTGCCGGATGCCG
>JACMLI010000635.1 GCA_014379705.1 Gemmatimonadaceae bacterium | reverse complement strand
TTCGGGTGTTTGACGCGCGCGGTGCCTTCGTGCGTACGATCGGTCGGAAAGGCAGCGGACCAGGCGAGTTTGATCGACTCATCACGTTCGTTCGTCCGGGGATACGATGTTCGTCGTGGACAACTCCGCGCGGCTCAACGTGTACACTCTCGACGGAACACTCCTTCGCGTTCGACCGAGACCGGTCATCTCCAACGTGAAGCTGCCGTTGTGGCTGGGCCCCCTGTCAGACGGCGCGATGGTGTATGTGGGCGGCGGAGCAAGTACGGAGCCGGCACCAGGCACAAACATCAGGTACGCCTCCATTTATCGGTACAGGAAGGAGACGCGGAGGCGACTCAGCTTGCGCACCAACCGTCGCAGCAGACGCGACGCATCAACGGCGAAATCAGGGTGCCCTGGCTTGGGCCAGGCGGCAGAACGATCATCAAGGGAAGCACCATCTGCTCGTCCTGGAGCGGCTCCTGGCAGCATACCTGTCGCAATGCGCACGGGAAGGTGAAATGGATCACCTCTCGCGACCTTCCAACCGAGACGCTGACGCGAGCAGAGAAAGACACGTTCGCGCACGGACTCGGACGCGCCAACTCCGCCGTGCGTCCCAAAGCGTGGGTGGACAGCTTCGTGCGATCGATGGTATTCGCCGAGGAACGCCCCAAACTCAATCGTCTCGAGTTGACGCAGGACGGTGAGCTCTGGGTCGGCCCTTTCATCCCAAGCGAATTCGCGATGCTGGGCCGCGCCGGCCTGGGCACCCCAGCGGAGCCGTCGACATGGTCAGTGCTCGGCGCCAATGGCAAATGGCTCGCCGATATCACCCTTCCCGCGCGCTTCCGGATGCTGGAGGCGGGAAGGGACTATGTGCTCGGCGTCTCTCGTGATGAGGACGATGTTGAAAGCATCGTCATGCTCCGGCTCCTGAGATAGTCACGCCTGTCTACGCGGCTGGTTCCTCAGCGACCGGTGTGTCGGCGACCTTGCGACCGGCGAACACGATCAATGCGACGGCCCCGCAGATGATGGTGGCCGCGAGGCCGATCCGCGGCGTGAGGGGCTCCCCGCCGAACCACGCACCTAACGCGACCGCGACGACGGGGTTCACGAAGGCATAGGTCGACGCGCGCGCGGCCGTCGTGTGCGTGAGCAGGTACACGTATGCCGTGAACCCCGCGAGCGACGCGACCAGCACCAGGTAGGTGAAGCCGAGCCATGAGCTCGGGGTCACGGCGCCGATGTCGAAGCCGCTCCAGCCGCCGAGCGCGGTACTCACGACGAAGAGCAGCGTGCCGCCGCAGAGCATGTGCATGCCACTCATCAGTTGCGCCGACGGGGGCTTGGGCGCCGTGCGCGCGTAGAGCGAGCCGGCCGCCCAGATCAACGTGCCCACGAGCACGGCCGCCGCGCCCAACGAATCGATATGGTCGGCGCCAAAGAGCTCCGCCGGTCCCACGAGGATGGCGATGCCGATCAGGCCCACGAGCAGGCCGGCAAACGTGCCCGTCGCCGGACGCTGCGTCGGGTTGCGGAACCAGTCGAGCAACACCATCCAGCACGGCGTCATCGCCGTGAGCAGCGCCGCAACACCTGAGGGAATGCGCGTGATGCTGAACGCGACGGCGGCATTCGACGTCATGAGCGACATGCCGACGATCGCCGAGGCGCGCCACTGCTCGCGCGTCCCACGGGCGCCCCACAGCAGCCGTGCGCTCACGATGAGGATCGTGCCCGCGAGGAGGTTGCGCGCACCCGCCATGGGAAAGGCCGGCATCGACTGCACGGCGAACTTGATGGCGAGGTACGACGACCCCCACACCAGGTACACGGTGATGTACGCGAGCAGCAGGCGCCCGCGCGTGGCTGTCATCGCCAACGGAACAGGCGTAACGCGATCGTGAAGGCCACGACCAGCCAGGCCGCCAGAATGGCAAGCTCACTCGCCACGCCGGCGAAGCCCGCGCCTTGCAGCATGTTGAGCCGCAACGCGTCGACCACCGCCGTGAGCGGCAGTGCTTGCACGAAGGGCTGCACCACGTCGGGGAAACGCGACGCCGCAAAGAACACGCCCGACGCCACCCACATCGGCAGCATCACCACGTTCATCATCCCCGACGCGGCTTCCACCGTGCGGGCGCGCGACGCGATCAGCAGGCCCAGTGCCCCGAAAGCGAACGTGCCGAAGAGCGCGACCGTGATGAAGGTGAGCAGCGGCCCGCGCATCGGTACGCCGAACACGAAGTGGCCGAAGGAGCTGATCACGCTCACCTCGATCACCATCAACCCGATGCGCATCACGAGGAACGACGCGAGGTAGTGCCCTCGACGCATCGGCGTCGCGACGAGCCGCTTGAGGAGCTTCTTGCGCCGCGCGTCCACGATCGCGAAGCCGATGCTCCAGATTCCGCTGCCCATCAGGTTCATCGCGAGGAGCCCGGGCACCACGAAGTCGACGTACCGCGAGCCCGGTTCCGAGACAAGCGTCTCCGCGGTTGCAACGGGGCTGTAGGCTCCTCCCGCCTTCTGGATCGCGCGATCGACGAGCAGCCGCGTGTTGCGCGCGTCGGGGCGCGCGTCGTCATAGCGGTACTCCACGCTGGTGGCGGACACCGGCACCACCACGAGCGCTACGGTGCCCATCCGCAGCGATTCCGACGCCACGCTGTCGGAAACGAGCGCGACGTCGAGGAGGGAGTCTGCGGCGAGCGCCGCGCGCACGCGTACCCCGTCGGCCGACGCCACCACCGCAATCTTCACCACCTCCGCGGAGCGCGACCGGAACGCGATCCCGAGCCCGGTCGCAAGCAGGATCGGGAAGACGAACGTCCAGAACACCGCTTCCGGCTCGCGCAGGAACTCCAGGAAACGCACCCGCGTGAGCTCGAACAGCGGCGAATACCGCGTTCGAGCACTCGGACTTCCTGGAGTGCCGGGCGTCTCGGGCGCGACCATTTGCGATGAAGTGCGTGAGGGCGAGGACAATCTACACGCGGGCCGGGGAAACCCCGGCGCGACTATCCACCCTCTCTCAGGTGACGCCCGGTCAGCGAAACAAACACGTCCTCGAGCGTGGGCGAGTGCGTGCTCAACTCGGTGAGCTTGGCCCCACGCGCGTTCACCAGCGCGAGCAGGGCAGGGATCGTCTCGTGCGCGGCGTTCACCTGCAGCGTCCACGACGCGGCCACCAGGAGCGCCTCGAGAACTCCGGGAAGCGCCTGCAGGTCATCCACCGTGATGCCGTCGGCCGACTCCAGTGCGCACTCCACCACCTGCTCGGCGCCGAGTGACCGGATCAGCTCGCGCGGTGACCCGAGCGCGATGATGCGTCCGTGGTCGACGATCGCCACGCGGTCACAGAGCCGTTCGGCCTCGTCCATGTAGTGCGTCGTGAGCACGATCGTGCGGCCGAGTTTCTTGAGCCGTTCCACGAGATCCCACAGCTGGCGTCGCGACTGCGGATCGAGTCCCGTGGTGGGCTCGTCGAGGAAGACGAGATCGGGATCGCCGACAAGGGCACAGGCGACGGAGAGTCGCTGCTTCTGTCCCCCGGACAGGGTGCCGACGCGCGCGCGCCGCTTCTCCTCGAGCTGCACGAGATTGATGACCTCGTTGACCTCGCGCCCATTCGCGTAGAACGAGCGGAAGAGGCGCACGGTCTCCTCGACGGTGACTTTCTCGGCGAGCTGCGTTTCCTGCAACTGCACGCCCAGTCGCTGCCGCAGGGCGCGTTCGTCGCGCTTCCAGTCGAGTCCGAGGACGAGGACTTCCCCTGAGTCTGGGGTGAGGAGCCCTTCGCAGATCTCGATGGTGGTGGTCTTGCCAGCGCCGTTGGGCCCGAGGAGGCCGAAGCACTCGCCGGCGCCGACGGTGAGGTCGAGCCCGTCGACGGCGGTGACCGTTCCGTACCGCTTCACGAGGTTGCGGACGGAGAGGGCGCTCATGGTGGCAGTCATGCGCGAAGACTAGACGGGTGGCGAGAAGCGGACTAGTGAACTAGTTGACTAGTTGACCAGGGGTGGACTGGTGGACTCCCCCATCCGCCGATTCGCGCAGTTGAAACCCGCAGGCTTAGACTACGTAGGCCTTGATCGTCTAGGTGTCGGCGCGATCGCCACCCGCCACCAGCAGTCCACTAGCCCACTAGTCCGAACAATGGCCGACGCCACCGAACTCCTTCACGGAACGCTGGATACGCTCGTGCTAAAGACCCTCGCATGGGGGCCTCGGCACGGGTACGCCATCGCCCGGTGGATTGCCACCGTCACCGACGACGCCCTCCTCATAGAGGAAGGATCGCTCTACCCGGCCCTGTACCGCATGGAGCGACGCGGACTCGTCGAAGCTGAGTGGGGGCTCTCAGAGACGAAGCGAAAGGTGAAGCTCTACAGCCTGACGCCGGCCGGGAAACTGCGCCTGACGGTCGAGACCGCCCAGTGGAGCCGGTTCAGCACCGCTGTCGCCAAGGTGCTCCTGCCCGACGGAGGCTCCTCCCATGCCTGAACTCGGCCGATATGCCCGCGCCCTCCGCACGTTGCTCTGGAAGCCCTCGGTGGCCGCCGAAGTCTCATCGGAAGTCGAGGCGCATCTCGAAATGCTGGAGCAGGACCTCGTCCGGCAGGGACGCACACCAAACGACGCACGAGACGAGGCACGTCGCCGCTTTGGTGACATGACGCGGATTGCGGAGGAGTGCCGCGCCGAGGGCGAAGGGCGCGATCGCAGTCGTCGTCGCACGGAATGGTGGGATGATCTCCAACAGGACGTTCGCCAGGCCTGGCGCCAGTTGCGGTCCTCACCGCGCTTCGCGTTCGTCGCAATCGCCACCCTCACCGTCGGACTCGGCGCCGCCACCACGATCTTCGCGATTGCGAATGCGGTGATGCTGCGCCCCCTCCCGTTCCGCGAGCCTGATCGGCTCGCGCTGGTGCTCGAGCGAAACCCGGCCGGAATGGACTGGTCGATCTCGGAGTCGAACTACCTCGACATGGCGCGGCGGCTCACGTCGTTCTCGTCGGTGGCGATCTTCGAGGGGCGACGCATGGCCCTCGTCGCCGACGGCGAGCCCGAGCAACTCCGCGGTGCCGTGGCGACACACACCTTCTTCCCGACGCTCGGGGTGGCGCCCGCGTTAGGCCGCGCCTTCCTCGCCGACGAAGACCGGCGCGGTGGCGACGTGAAGGTCGCGGTGCTCTCGAACGGGTTGTGGCAACGCCGCTTTGGCGGCGCTCCCGACGTGCTCGGGCGCCCCATCACCCTCGATGGTGTGGTGCATCGCATCGTTGGCGTCATGGCGCCCGGGTTCGACTTTCCCGACCGGACGGACGTCTGGGTCCCGCTCGTGCCAATCCCTGAGTATCCGCGGGGCGATCATCGCAACGAGGGCATTGCCCGCCTGCGCGCCGGCGTGACCCTGGAGCAGGCGGCCGCCGATGTCGATCGCGTGACGCGCGAGATGGCGACAGAGTTCACGGAGAACGCCGGCTGGTCGGGGACCGTCCTGCCCTTCAAGCGCTGGTACGTATCGCCGCAGCTCTCGGCGCGCATGGTGGTCCTGCTTGCCACCGTCGGGCTGCTCCTGGCGATGGCGTGCGCCAATGTCGCCAGCCTCCTGCTCGCTCGCGCGGCGTCGCGTGATCGGGAGATGGCGGTGCGCGCGGCGCTTGGCGCGGGGCGGTGGCGCATGATGCGACAGCTCATGACCGAGTCGCTGGTGCTCTCCATCGCTGGCGCGATCGGTGGTGTGCTGGCCGCCGCGATCGCCGTCCCGACCATTCGCAACGTCGGCAGCCAGGCGATTCCGCGGCTGGCAGAGCTGGCGATTGACTGGCGTGTGATGCTCTTCGCCATCCCGGCGTGCCTGCTGACGGGCCTCGTGTTCGGACTTGCGCCCGCCCTGCGCCTGTCGCACGCGGCGCGCGGCGGCGCGGGGGACCGGGTGCACGACCTGATCCGAAGCGGGGCTCGCGTCGCTGAGTCGGGACGCGCACGCCAGGCGCTGGTCGTCGCGTCGGTCGCGCTGGCGATGATCCTCCTCGTGAGCGCATCGCTCGTCGGCACGTCGTTCCGGCGCCTCATGCGCGTGGATCCGGGATTCCGGAGCGACAACGTGCTCGTCGCCAACTTCTCACTGCCTGACGAGCAGTATCCACCGGAGAAGGCGATCACCTTCCTCGAGCAGGTGCGGGCTCGGGTGCAGGGCATTCCCGGGGTCGCCGCCGTGGGCGCGTCGAACATCATTCCGCTGCAGGGCGGCAACACGGCGATGGATTTCGCGGCCGGCGAGCACGAGAGCGCCGACAAGGCGGCGTACCGCACCGGGTCCTGGCGCGCGGTGACTCCCGGGTACTTCGAGTCACTCTCCATTCCCCTCAAGCGCGGCCGCGTATTCTCCAGTGACGACCGATTTCGCCCCGAGACCAGCGGGCGCTCCGATCGCGTGATCATCATCAACGAGGTGATGGCCGAGCAGCTGTGGCCCGGCGTCGACCCGGTCGGGAATCGCGTGGCGCTGGGGAACGGCTCGTCGATGACGGTGATCGGCGTGGTGGGCGCAACGCGGCAGTTGTCGCTGGACTCACTCCCCGCGCCGGCGATGTACTTCGCGCACGCGCAGTTCCCGTGGAAGACGATGTGGTTGACGGTGCGATCGGCCGGAGATCCGCTGCTGCTTGCTGATGCGCTGCGTCGCGAGATCCGCGCGCTCGACGCGGGGCTGCCGGTGGCCAACGTGTCGTCGCTGGCCCAGGTGATCGATCGCCAGGCGGCCGAGCCGCGGCTCACGATGCTCGTGTTCGCGATCTTCGCGAGCGCCGCGCTGGTGCTCGTGGGCGTGGGCCTGTACGGCACGGTGTCGTATTCGGTGACGCAGCGGACGCGGGAGATCGGGGTGAGCCTCGCGTTAGGCGCGCCCCCGCAGCGCGTGGTCCGGGGCGTGCTCGGCGCGGGGCTTCGGCTTGGCGTGATGGGCGTGGTGATCGGGGCGGTGCTGGCAGCGGGCGTCGCCGGCATGTTACGGTCGATCCTCTACGCCACTGACCCGATGGAGGTCGTGACGTACGTGGGGGTCGCGCAGCTGCTGATGGTGGTCACGGCGCTCGCAAGCGCGCTCCCGGCGCGGCGCGCATCACGGCTCGATCCCGTCGTCGCGCT
>JACMLI010000083.1 GCA_014379705.1 Gemmatimonadaceae bacterium | reverse complement strand
TCGGCGACCAGCGCATCGCGGTCTGCGTCGCTGGTAGCGGCGGGGGGTGACGCCCCGGCGGCGACCTGTGTGGCAGGGCGCGCGGTCGTGCCACTGCCGAACAGGTCGGCGAGCGCGGCGTCGAGCGTCTCGCGCATCACCACGCGGTTCTGGTACGCGACCACCACGCGCTTGAGTTCGGGAATGCGCCCACCTTCTGCCTGCAGGTACAGGGGCTGCACGTAGAGCAGCGCTTCCTCGATCGGGATCACGAGCAGGTCGCCGCGGATCACCTGGGATCCGCCCTGGTCCCAGAGCGAGACCTGGCGTGAGACCTCGGTGTCCTGGTTGATGCGGTTCTCGATCTGGCGCGGGCCGAAGACGAGGCTCTGCCGCGGGAGGCGATACACGCGCAGCTTGCCGTACGCGTCGCCGTCATTCCGGGCCACCATCCAGGCCGCGAGGTTGTCCTTCCCCCGGGGCGTGAACGGGGCCATGTAGATGAACTCCGCGGCCGCTTCGTTAGGCAGGCGCATCACGATGTGGCGCATGAAGGGCACCGACTCGTCGGCGCGCGCCACCACCGGGATCTGCCACTGGTCCTCGCGGTGGTAGAAGTCCTCCACCTTGTCCATGTGGTAGGTGGTGTAGAGGGCCGTCTGCGCGCGGAACAGGTCGTCCGGGTACCGGATGTGGGCGCGCAAGTCCTTCGGCATGCTGTCCAGCGGGGCGAAGAGCCCGGGGAACACCTTCGCCCAGGTCTGGATGATCGGATCGTCGACCACGGCCTGGTACGCCGTGAGCGAGCCATCGTACGCGTCGATCACGACCTTCACGGAGTTCCGCATGTACGTGACGCCATCGGGGGTCCGGAAGGAGTACGGGTAGCGCCCCGACGTGGTGAAGGCGTCCTGGATCCACTTGAGCGTGCCGTCATCCGCAACCACGAGGTAGGGGTCGCGGTCGAACGACAGGAAGGGGAGTGCCTTGCGAACGCGATTCGAGATGTTCCGGTTGTAGAGCACCCGGCTGCCGGAGGAGATGTCGCCCGACAGGAGGACCTTGAGCGACTTGAAGTGCGTCGCCAGGAGCAGGCGCCTGACCATGTTGCCGACGGGCACCCCACCCTTGCCCTTGTACTCACTGTAGATGTTCTCGTCACCCGACGGGTAGTCGAACTCCCGCTGCCGGGTCCCGACGAACACGTACTGGTCGGCCAGCTCGCCGTAGTAGATCTGCGGGCGGGTCACCTTGAGCGACCCGGTGGTCGACGGCGGCAAGTCCTTCACGAACAGGACGGGCAGGCCCTCGGTCGTGACCTGGTTCACGGGGCTCATCGTCAGGCCCATGCCGTGCGTGAACGTGAGGTGCTCGTTGATGAAGGTGCGGGTCGGGAGCGACGCGGGGTTCAGTTCACGAGGCGAGAGGAGCACCTGGCGGTACTTGCCGTCGATCCAGTAGCGATCGTCGTCGACCGAGACAAAGTCGTAGTACGTCCGGATCTCCTGCAGCTGGCCAAAGGTGCGCAGCAGGGGCCCGCGGTCCCACAGGCGCACGTTCTCGATGGTCGGCGCATTGGCCTGGATGTTGGCGAGCGTCAGCGTGGCATCGCCGCCCAGCTCACGGGTCTCCACGCTGTCGAGCCCCCACGCCTGCCGGGTGGCGGCGATGTGGTGGGCGATGTAGGGCGACTCGCGCGTCAGCTCCGTCGGCGCGACGATGAACTTCTGCATCACCAGCGGAAAGAGGCCGCGGCCCACCAGCGCCACGACCAGATATCCGCCAACCGCCAGGAAGGCGTACCACCCCAGCTGGCGTCGCACGGCGCCGACGACGACGAGCGCGGCGGCGACCATGGCCACCACCGCCGACACGCGGAGTGCCGGCAACTGGGCGTGCAGGTCGGTGTAGCTGGCGCCGACCAGCGGTCCCGTGTTCGAGAAGAGCAGGCTCGGCGCGTCAACGAACCACAGGTCCAGCGCCGCGAGCACGAACCACGTGGCGAGCAGGAGGCCCACGTGCCGCCCCGCCGTCGGGGCGACGCGGAGCCCCTGTGGCTGCAGGGCGATGTTCCCGCGGATGAAGGAGGCGGCGACGCTGATCCCGAGTGAGAGGGTCACCAGCGTGGTGAGGGCCGTCAGGACGAGCGAGATAGCGGGCAAGGTGAAGACGTAGTAGCCCACGTCGCGCGCGAAGACCGGATCGGTCACACCAAACGGTGTCCGACTGGCAAACGGGAGCAGCACGTCCCACGAGGAGGCGATCCCCAGGCCGAACATGAGGCTGAACACGATCACGACGGGCGTGGCGACACGGCGGATGAGCGACGTCATGTCGACCGCGGGCTCGCCATTGGCCAGCCGGAGGTTGAACGGCGCCAGGGCGACGCCCCGCTGGGCAATCCCGAAGTTGAGCCGGAGCACCGTGGCGGCCCCGACGGCGCCAACAAGGAACAGCAGGATGCGGATGGTCAGCTGCCGCGCGAACACCACCTGATAGCCAATCTCGCGGAACCACCACAGGTCCGCGTAGAACGACGCTATGAAGGGGACGCCGAAGAGCAGGAGGGGAATGGCCACCAGGACCGCGAGTGGTGCCACGGGTCGTGATGGTGGCGCGATGCCCTGGGTCATGTGCGTGGACTCCTGGAGGTGCCTGGGGAACGGCGGGTGCGCGGGCCCTCCTGAACACTACCGCACGTCGGGTGGAGCCGGGGTGGGCGGGCACGCGGGCAGGCGGGTGGGCGACTGCTACGGGACGACCTCCGTCCACCGCTGGCCATCCCACTCCCACGTGTCGTCCTTCACGCCATCGACGGTGCCGTAGAGCACCGTGCGACCGCGCGCCCGGTCGTAGACCATCACCGGCTGGTAGCGGTATCCCGGCGTGGGGCCCGTCAGGCGGATCTCGGTCCAGCGTCGGCCATCCCACTGCCACATGTCCGTCAGCGGCGCCCCGCGATGGGCGGCAGCTCCGCTGTAGAGCAGCACCACGCGCGCGCGCTCGTCGTACACCATGGCGTGTGCGTACCGGGCCGGCGGACCTTCGTCGGCCACCTTGCGCCAGGCGGTGCCGTTCCACGTCCACGTATCGTTGAAGAACGTCTGCGTTCTCCCGTCGGCTCCCGGTGCGCTGACGCCGCCGAAAAGGACGACTTCGCGTCGCGCGTCGTCCCACGCGAGGGCCGTGCGACCGCGCCCCGTGGGCCCGTCCGTGGCGACGCGGACCCAGCCCTCCGGGCGCCGCTCCCACGTATCACCTGGCCACGGGTCTGAACGTCGAGCGGGGATGCCGCCAAACAGGATGAGCGCGTTGCGTGCCTCGTCGTAGACCATGGCGTGATGATCGCGCGCCCCGAGCTCCGCGCCGGATCCGCGACGCCATGAAGTCGGCCCACCTTCCCACGTATCGGCGATGACCTCGAACGAGGAGTCGTTCGGCGTGCGTCGTCCGCCGCCCGTCGTCACCGCGAGTTGCCGGCGCATGTCATAGGCAATGGCTGCCGTGCTGCGAGCCGCGGGCCCGGAGTCTGTCACCGTTTCCCAATGACGACCACTCCAACTCCATACGCGGTCCCGGCCCGCCGCGCGCGGTTGATCGGCACCGCCAACCAACACGACACGCCGCAGCGCCGGGTCGTAGTACCCCATCGCCCGCGTAGCCCCGGGACCCGCGGCGACGCGCTCCTCGGGCGGAGAGACCACGATTGCCGCAGTGGCCAACAAGGAAAGGAAGACGACGGCTTGGGTTTGAGGCACGAATCCACGCAGGTTGAAGTTCAAGCGACCGTGGGCACGCTCCTTCGCAGGTGCGACGCGAACGGTCAGACGATCGCGCGAGCGCCAGCGCCCGGGCAATCGCGGGAGGATTGAGGCTCGTCAGGCAGGGATGGAGCGACATCTCCGAGTGTTGGGCAATGCGGAGGCGCCATGCAACCTTCGACACGGGTGAACCCACTCATGGTCATCACCCTCCTTCAAATGCGACACGCCCTGTTGCTTCTCGTGCTCCTCCCTTGCCTGGCCGACGCGCAAGCGGCCGCAAAATCCCGCCCCGGCAAGCGCGCCCTGCTCCCCGCCGCGAAAGAAATCGCGCTCGCTCGCAGCGCCGCGCCCGCCGAGGTGTCTCGCGACGCGACGGTGTACGTGCTGACCGACACGGGGTACGCCGTCGCTATAGCTGGCTCCAACGGCAACGCATGCCTGGTCGACCGCAGCTGGCCCGAGTCCCTCGAGCCCCAATGCTTCGACCCCGAGGCACGCGCGACAATCATGCAGACATCGCTGGCACAGATGGCCGGGATCCAGCAAGGGCGCCCTCCCGAGGCGATCGACCACGACCTCGCGGAGGGGCTGCGAAGCGGTCGCTTCCGGCTGCCGACGCGTCCGGCGATGGGTTACATGATGTCGTCCGCGCAGCGGCTGATCGGCGACGATGGGCGCGCCGCGGGAAACTGGCAGCCGCACCTCATGCTCTTCATGCCGTACATGACGAGCGAACAGCTCGGGCTGGGCAGCACCCCGAACCCTGCCGCGGGCATCATGGTGGATTCGGGGAAACCCATGGCGAACCTCATGGTCATCGTGAAGAAGTTCGTCGATCCGGCAGAACCTCCTGACGGCCACTGACCAGGGTGCCGACCGCAGGGACGCCGCCGCGGTCGTCCGGGACGGGGACGAGGCGGCGTTCCGATCCCTGTACCGACGCCACACGCCGGTGCTCCTTGCGTTTGCCCTGAGGCTGCAGGGCGACGCGGACGAGGCCAGCGAAGTGGTGCAGGACGCGTGGCTTCGGGCGCTGCGCGGCCTCGGGGGATTCGCGTGGAAGTCGGCGCTCCGCACGTGGCTCCTGGGGGTCGTGCTCAACTGCTGTCGTGAACGATGGGCGGCGCGCGGGGAGTCGCTGGAGGTCGTGCCGGAGCTGCTCCCGGCGCCTGCGGACCACCCCGACCTGCGCGTCGACCTCGAACGCGCGATCGCGGCCCTGCCCACCGGGTATCGCGCCGTGGTCGTGCTCCATGACGTGGAGGGCTACACCCATGAAGAGATCGCCGCGCAGCTGGGCGTGGCACCCGGCACCTCCAAGAGCCAGCTCGCCCGGGCGCGACGCCACCTGCGCGCACGCCTGGCTCCAACCGCGGAAGGATGACCATGCCTGATGAGACCAACGATCCGTTGCTTGCGGCCCTGCGTCGTCTGCCGCGCGGCGTCGCGCCCCCTCGTGACCTCGAGGGATCGA
>JACMLI010000634.1 GCA_014379705.1 Gemmatimonadaceae bacterium | reverse complement strand
CGTCGGAGGCCTCGGGCGGCGCCTCGGTGCACTCGGCGCGCTCGGGGGCGGCGTGAAGTTCAAGGAGGCGACCACCACGATCCTCATCGCCGACGCGCGCACGACCGTACAGGTCGCGGCCGCCGAGGGCAAGGCCAAGAAGACAGACTTTTCCCTCGGACTGCTCGGCTGGGGCGGCGGCATGGTGGGTGCCGTCGGTGCCTACACGAGCACCGCGGAAGGCAAGATCATCGCCGCGTCGTACATGGACAACTACAACAACATCATCAAGCAGCTCAAGGCAGACGCCGGGATGATGGCGCGCGCCGAGAAGTTCGATGCGTCCAAGCTCACGAGCGGCGAAGTGCCGAAAGCTGGCTCAACGTACGCCGAAGGAGACGTGCTCTACCCAAAGATCGACAACGTGAAGGTCTTCGCCGATGCCGCGGACGCCGCCAAGGTCACTGCCCAGGTGAAGAAGACCGATGAACTTGTCTTCCTCGGCGAGGAGAAGGACGGCTTCCTCAAGGTGCAGGGGTCGACCGCTGAGGGCTGGGTGAAGAAGACGCTGGTCGCCAAGCGCTGATACGTCGGATGGCAGCTGGCAGATGGTAGACGCCAGGTGGCGGGCAGGATGACGGGAGCACGCGGTGTCCCCTGCGCCCTGCCCGTTGCCACCTGACGTCAGGCGACGCCGGGCGCGAACTCCCCGTCGATGACCTCGGCGTGCGCGGCCTGCAGTTCGTACGTGTCCATCATGCTCAGGAACGCCGCCGAGATCGTCGGCTCGAACTCCGTGCCGACCCGCTTCTCGATGTACTCGAGAATGTCCCGCGTCTCCCACGCCACGCGATACGGCCGATTGGTGCGCAGCGCGTCGAACACGTCGCAGACATGCACCAGCATGCTCGCGTGGTGGCAGTCGCAGCGCCGCTGGCGCGAGGGATAACCCCCTCCGTCGATCATGATGTGGTGCTCGAAGGCGACCACGGCGCACAGGTCCAGCCGGGGGTCGTGCTCGAGGATCAGGCGTGCGCCGTCCACCGGATGACGCTGGATGTGCGCAACCTCCTCCGCGTTGAGCGCGCCGGGCTTGCGCAGCACCTCGAGCGGGACCTTCACTTTCCCGAGGTCGTGCAGCAGCCCGGTCATCCCGTACATGTGCACTTCGCGCGACGACAAGCCCAGGTGCTCGGCGAGCGCCATGCTCAGCACCGAGACGTTGAGCGCGTGCGTGGTAGTGTACTGGTCGAATTCCTTGAGGCTCAGGAGCGGAAGCAGGACCCGTTGCCCGGCGTGCATCGCATTGGCCAGGGCATGGACCACGGTCTCTGCCTCGGCAAGCGGGAGTTCGTTGCGCGCCGCAACCTCCTCGTGCACCCACTGCACCGTCTCCGCTTCTTCGCTCAGGTCGAACGACTCGCGCGACACCGCCCCATCGGACCCGTCGGCGCCCTGATCGCTTCCGCGCACACCCACTGCCCCGAAACGGATCCGTTCGGTCCCTCCCACGGGGGTTTGTCCACCCTCGCGCCGCTCGGACGCGGTGCGCACGCCAAGACGCTTCAGTACCCCTTCGAGAAAGGCCCGATATTCCTCGCGGTCCACGTTGGCCGCGAACTCCATGCGCTGAACCCCAGCGCTCGAAAGCTTGCGGGCCCAATCCCACCCCTGCAGGTCGCGCATCGGGCGGTTGGCGTACACCACGTCGCCGCCGATGAACGAAAACATCGGGCACGGATCGGACCGCTGCAGCGCGCGCAGCATCTCGAAGGAGATATCTGCCGCGCGATCGCGCGCGGGATGCCCGGCCGCATAGAGCGACATCCGGGCGAGGGCCTGGGCCAGTGAGGTGAGGTACCGAACGACGTCGCTCATGCTGCCCCCCGTGCCGTGCGATACACGGCGCGACGATACTCCACGGCCGGGCCGCGCTGGGCGAGCGCCACCACCTGCTGCGCGAGCGGCGATGCGCGGAAGTGCCCGACGAGCGCCGCGGCAGCCGCGATGCATTCCGGAGTTGGAGGACGCAGGCGGGGCCCGAGGATCCAGCGCCGGCTGAGCAGCAACGCTCCGAGCCACGCCTGGGCCTCACCCGTGCCCGAACTCGCCACCACCCGGATGAGCTCCACTCGCACGTCCGGCGTGAGTTCCGGCTCAGCGTATCGCGACATGAGCACCGTGGCCACGTCCACGGGACATGTGGAGTCGACGTGGCCGATTCCGAGCCCGAGGATGCTTACCTCGCGGTCGCGCACGGCCGTGAGAGTCGCCGAGGCGCGCGTCGCGTCCCGCTTGAGCAGGAACTTGAGCGCTTCCCGGCGCACCACGACATCCGGGTGCGTCGCATAGTACGAGGGGTCTGCCTGCGACGGCCACGCGTCGAGCTGGTCGAAGACGGCGAGGAGATGGCGGAGGAGCCGCGGCGGGGCCCCTGCGAGGTGCCCGCCCAGCGGCTCGAGCGCGTCGCGGCCGACGCGACTCAGCAATTCCGAGAGGAGCGCGCCGTCGTCGGCCGGACGG
>JACMLI010000633.1 GCA_014379705.1 Gemmatimonadaceae bacterium | reverse complement strand
GACCACCCCTGTTCGCCGAGCCAGGTGATCGCGTCCCCGGTATCTCTTGCTTCGTCGCGCGGTCCGTACCACTCGCCCTCGGACTCGTACTTGCCGCGGAGGTCCTGCACGGCGAGGACGTAGCCGTGTTCGGCGTAGTACTGCCCTCTCTTGCTGTAGTCAGCTGTTTCGCTGCCGTAGGGAGTCCGGATGAGGACGACGGGGAACTTCCCTCCCGCGGCTGGACGATAGAGGTCGGTCGCGAGGCGCACGCCGTCGCGCATGGGCATCATGACGTTCTTCCTCACGATGATGCCGCGACCGACCCCGGTGGGCGTCGCCGGGGTCTGGGCGTTCAGCTCACGCGCGTCGCACGCGCAGAGCGCGAAGGTCAGCACCACGAACCTCGTTCTCCCGGGCTTCATGCGCGGAAACTATGCGGCGCGCGGCTCGGGCGTCACGAGACCGCCCGGCTTACAGGTTCGCCATGGGGCGGTCAGGCCGCAGGCGTCGCGGGCACCGTAGGTTTGCGCCGCTCGCGAATGCCCATGATCAGGAGCCACAGGCAAGTACTGATCTCACCCAGTCCGGCCGGAAGGGTGACCACGCTGGCGACCACACTCCCCGAGAAGCCGTCATCGAGCGCGCCACCGACGCTGTCGATCAGGTACCCGAAGCACCCCACCATCAAAAGGATTCCCAGGATCCTGGGCAGGCGACCCGACTTGAAAACCAGGTATCCAAAAGGCAGCAACCACAGGCCCCAGAAGACCTCGACGATGCGCACGCCATTCGTGTACGCATCCAGGGTGAGCTGCACGTGCGCGTGCCATTGTTCGACCGGGAATGCCTGTTGATAGATGGGGCCACTCAAGAGCGACAACGTGTCGAGCCTGTGGCCCAGGTTGACGAAGGAGATGGGAACGCTCACCACGGCGAACGCGACCATCAGCGCGGCGGCGTGAGCCCCAGTCGGGCGGAGAAGCCTGTACAGCGCCAGCGGTAGCAGCAGGAACGTGCCATAGCAGGTCAAGCCGGCGACGACGCCAAACTGGAAAAGCAGCTTCGATGAGGTGATGCTGGCAACGGTTGCGGCAATGTTGCCGGGCACGATGGTCTGCGACGGTACGTAGATCAGGCTGAAGAACCCTGACACCACGACGATCAGGTAGAGGAGCCCAGCGAGCCTCGCGGTCCGGTCGTTCACGCCCCATTCGTCCGTCGTGGTGTCCACGTCAACGCGTCCTCGAGAGGAGACGAGTGATTCCTACGGTCCGGGCTCCGGCAAGTGTCAGGCTGGCCATCGCGAAGCACCAACACGAGCGGCGTGACCTGGTAGTACTCCGGGGTTCGAAGGCGCGCGACACCAGCCGGATGGATAGAGCTTCCCCGAACGCCAACATGGAATACAGCCGCCCCGTATCGTAGCTTGGCCGAGCGCCGTCGTTCCTGCTGCGCGTTGCCTCCCTCGCCTGGAGTGCCGAGTGCACGGACCCTGGTTACTCTCCGCCGCGCTGACGGCGCTCATCACCGCACCCCTCGGCGCTCAGGGCTCGTCCCGTCACCCGCTCGACCCTCTCACGGCCGCAGAGATTCGACAGGCGGTCACGCTCCTCGGCCAATCCGGACGCGTCACCCCGCACTCGCGCTACGCCACCATTGCGGTGCAGCCGCGCAGGAAGGCAGGAGGCGAGAGCCGCGCGGCACGGGTCGTCGGCTACGACTGGTCGCGCCACGAGGGCTTCGTTGCCGTCGTCGACCTGGGTGCATCGCGTGTCGAGTCGTGGACTCCGGTCGACGGCGAACCTCCCATGCGGCTGTTGACGATCCGGCGCGCCGAGGAGATCGCGCAGGGTGACCCACGCGTCGTCGCTGCGTTGCGGAGGCGCGGCATTGATCCTGCCCGAGTGAACATTCTTCCCGGCGGGGCGGAACGCAGCAAGCTCGTGCGCCGCGACGGCGATCGCGTGGTGCTGGCCAAGGTCTTCCTGCGCGACGGCCTTCCCCCCGCGCTGGACGCGGAGGGGCTGACGCTCCTCATCAACCTCACCAGGGCACGCGTCGATTCGATCGTCGACGACGGCTCGTCAGGCGAGAGGGAGCGGAGGGCCGTCTCGCAACTCCTGGGCTCCGCGCGTCCCGCGCTGCCCCCGCTCGAAGTCAGGCAGCGACTCGGTACGGCCGTTCGCGTCGCGGGGAACGTCGTCACGTGGGACCGCTGGCGGTTCCGCGTAGGTATCGATCCGCGGAGTGGCCTCGAAGTGCATGACGTGGCGTTCCGCGATGGCGAGCGATGGCGCCCCGTGCTCTACAGCGGCTCGACCTCCGAGATCGTGGCCCCGTACGGCGATCCTGCGTTCGGCACATGGTACCCGCGTGACGAGGGCGACTACGGCATGGGGATCTACGGCGGGACACCGGCGGTGACGCTCAACGATGCACCCGCGAACGCGGTCTTCCTCGCCAGCACCATGCACGATCACCTCGGCCGTCCGGTCACGTTGCCGCGCGCCATTTCCATTTACGAGCAGGATGGCGGGATCCTCTGGCGGCATTCGAATGAATCGCGACGGGCGCGTCAACTCGTCGTGAGCGGCCAGAGTGCGATCGACAACTATGACTACCAGTTCAGCTGGATCTTCGGGCAGGACGGGACCATCGAGTGCCAGGTGCTTCTCTCCGGCATCATGAACACCAACCCGACGCCGCGCATGCGTGACACTGCGCACGCGGCGGGGCACGAGCAATACAGTCATCTCGTCGCGCCGGGCGTCAATGCGCCGAACCACCAGCACTTCTTTGCCTTCCGGCTCGACCTCGATGTCGATGGCCCGGTGAACACGGTCTATGCGGTGGACACGCGCGCGGCGCCTGACGAGCGCAACCCCAAGGGCGAGCTCTTTTCCATGCGAGAGACGCCGCTGGCGACCGAGCGACAGGGCATCGCCGACGTTTCGTTCGCCACGGCGCGCACGTGGCGCGTCGCCAATCCGCGCCAGCTGAATGCGCTTGGCCAGTTCACCGCGTACACGCTGGCGCCTGGCACGGTGTCACCCGTCTTCGCCCGCCCAGGCTCGGCGCCGCTGCGGACCGCGGGGTTCATGGCCCACCAGCTCTGGGTGACGCCCTTCTCGCCCGGGGAGTGGTGGGCCGGTGGCGAGCTGCAGAACCTCGGGCGCGACGGCGAGGGGCTCCCGTCGTGGACGGCGGCGGACCGGTCGATCCGGGACACGGACGTGGTGCTCTGGCACACGTTAGGCATCACCCACATCCCGCGTCCGGAGGACTGGCCGCTGATGCCGGCCCATCGCGGCGGCTTCCGCCTCGTGCCCACGGGCTTCTTCGCGCGCAATCCCGCGCTCGACGTGCCGGCTACGCGACGCTAGCGCTCTTCGCAGCGAATCCTCGCCGCCGGGATGCTCCCAGTTCCCCCCGCAGGGCAGTATCCCCCTCTGGCGCCAGCAGTACCGGGAGCGTCGGTCGCCAACGACGTTCCGCTGCAGCGACCAGCCGCAGCGGAACGCGCAATTACCCGAGTGCGTTAGCGACCTGCGCCGACCGTGGCCGCCTTCGGCAACAGGACCGTATCGATCACGTGGATCACGCCGTTCGACGCCTGGATATCGGCCGAGACGACCTGCGCCCCGTTCACGTAGACCTTGCCGTCGCGGACGACGATGTCGACCGGAAGGCCGTTCACCGTCGCCGGCTTCGCGCCGTTCGTCTTGACGATGTCTCCGGCCATCACCTTTCCGGATACGACGTGGAAGGTGAGGATGGAGGCGAGCTTTTCCTTGTCGTCGAGGAGACCTTCGACGGTGCCCTTCGGCAGCTTGGCGAACGCCGCGTCGTTAGGTGCGAACACCGTGAACGGCCCCGGGCCCTGCAGCGTCTCGGCGAGGCCAGCCGCCTTCACGGCGGCGACCAGCGTGGTGAACGTCCCTGCTTCGACGGCGACCTGTACGATGTTCTTCATGGAAGTCTTCCCTGTCTGTGTAGGTGTCTGCGCCGACGCGATCGTCGGCACCACGAGCGCGGCGACCACTGCGCCGAACATCCGAATCATTCCCTTTCGCATCGTTTCCTCTTCTTGCTGAAGTCCGTAAGGCGACCGACAACTCGGGCGCTGTGTTTTGGCGCGCGAGACGCGTGTCTATTGATTGTCTAGAAAAAGTAAGTCAGGATCCTGAGTTGTCAAGCATCTGTCTATATATTCATTGACGAATGCTCGACGGTATCCCATGCTGAGTGAGAATGAAGTCCTCCGTCATGCACCCGACCGCCACGACGCCACGCCATCCGATATCCGTCGTGGTCGACCGGACCGGGCTGTCCCAGCACGTTCTCCGCGTCTGGGAGCGCCGCTACGCTGCCGTGGAGCCCATGCGTGGCGAGGGCGGGCACCGGTTGTATTCGGACGCCGACATCGAGCGCGTTCGCCTCCTCCACGCCGCCACTCGTTCGGGACGCACCATCGGCCAGGTGGCCCGCCTGTCCCGCGACGAACTGGCGCGTGTAACGGAGGAAGACGCGGCCGCTCGCGTGGCGCGCAGCACACCAAACGTGAGTGATACAACGAACGCGGCACCGGACGCCGCATACACCTCCGTCGTGGACGAAGCGCTCGCGTTCACCCTGGCACTCGACGCACTGGCGCTCGACGGCCTGCTCCGGCGCATGGTTGCGCAGATCGGCGTGGCCGCCTTCACCGAGCGAGTGGCGGCGCCGATGCTCCACCGCGTCGGCGACGAGTGGCACGCGGGACGTCTCACAATCGCGCATGAACACCTCGCCTCCGCCGCGGTCCACGACATTCTCGTGGAGACCATGCGCGCTCTGGCGCGGGACGCTCGCGACGCACGCGTCGTCGTAGCCACGCCCGCAGGTGACCGCCACGCAATCGGCGCGGCGCTCGCCGGAGCCGCCGCGGCGGCCGAAGGATGGGGGGTGATCTACCTCGG
>JACMLI010000632.1 GCA_014379705.1 Gemmatimonadaceae bacterium | reverse complement strand
TCAGCCGTCATGGCGACTTGCGCCCCCGATGACGGATCGGAGTCGGCCAGTGCGAGGGCCGCGCGCCACGGCATGCCGGCAGTCATTCGGCCACTGACGAGTCCCGCGACGAGGATCCCGATGCCGGCCGCCGTGCGCCACGCAATCGATGTGACCCTCGCGGAGAACACGGTGCGAGCAGTCGCCTGCTCACGCGTGGTGATGAGGCCCTGCTCCCTGAGCTCTTCACTCAGCAGGCCCCAGGTGGTGATCGGCGGCGCGATGCGACGGCGCTCGTCGTTGGCCAGCGAGACCAGCCGGCGGTACGACTCCAACTCCTTCGTGCAGCGTGCGCAGGCGGTGACATGCTCACGCTCGAACAGCGTGGGCGTGCCGTCCACCAACTCGGCAAGGCGTTCAGTAGGCGGGTGCAGCGTGCTCATTGGATGAATCCGTGTCGTAGCCATCGACGAGGTGCGAAAGCAGCCGGCGCAGCTTGGCGCGCGCCTTGAACAGCTGCGACTTCGAGCCTCCCGTCGTGATCCCCAGTTCCCGTGCGATTTCTTCGTGCGTGTATCCTTCGACGTCGTGCATGACGAACACGGTGCGCGCTCCCGGCGAGAGCCGGGCGGTGGCGTCGTTGATCGAGTCCATCACCAGCGTTCCTTCGCTGGATTGCTCGACCGAGGCCGTGTCCTCCTCGATGTCCGTCTCGATCTTCTCGAGGCGACGGGTCCGCCGCAGTGCATTCAGCGTGCGATTCACGGCGATGCGGTGCGCCCACGTGCCAAACTGTGACTCTCCGCGATAGGAAGGCAGGGCGCGGAAGATCTGGATCCAGACTTCCTGCGCGATGTCGGCCGCCTGGTCGGGATCGCCAACCAACCGGCGCACGACGGCATCAATGTGCGGAGCGTGCTGCGACCAAAGTCGCCGCATCGCCCGCTCGTCGCCGTCGATGGCGCGTTGGATGAGTTCCTGATCAGGTGCCATGGCTGTCTGCTTGTTCTGTCACGCCTGCTGCCGTCGCGGGTTTACGTGGTCAGGAGTATCCGGCCGAGATTCCGGCCACCGAAGAGAAATAGCCCCGTCCGGCGCTGGGCGCCCCTGCAGCGCCCAACCCTCGGCGCTTTGGCTGCCCTGCCTCGGCAAGGTCGTGGGGGGACGAATCGTCCATGTATGTCTCCCAATAGCACCGTTTACCGGCATGCTGCGCCAGATCCCCAGGCGGACTCGAGGGTTCGACGGTGGTCAACATACATGAAGTGAGGCCCCGGAACTTGCATTTCGGCAACGACCTACGACATCTTGGAACCGGGGTCACAATCCGGAATCGTCACTTGGCTCGACCTTTGCTCGTCTCTCCGGAGTAATACATCGACGTCTTTCCGCGGAATCGCGGCAGCCTTTACACTTCGCGAGTGCTGATTCCTGTTGTCCTTGCCTTTCTCGCTGCTGGTACCACGGCCCGCCTTCCGGTCCGTGCCCCGCAGGATGTTGGCATGTCAGCCGAGCGATTGTCCAACATCGACCGCGTTGTACGCCGTGGCTTGGCCGCCGGTGGGTACCCCGGCGCATCGGTCGTGATCGGCCGGCGCGGCGCCGCGGTGTTCGAGCGCGGCTATGGGCACCTTGGCTGGACGCCCGGCTCCCCCGCAGTCAGCCCCGACCAGACGATCTACGATCTCGCCAGCCTCACCAAGGTGGTCGGCACGACGACGGCAGCGATGATCCTGTACGACGAAGGGCGCCTCAACCTCGACGCGACGGTGGCCTCCATCATTCCCGCATTTGGGGGCGGTGCCAAGGATCGTGTCACGGTTCGCCAGCTCCTCACGCACCATTCCGGCCTTCCCGCGGGGAAGGAGCTGTGGCGGATGGCGGTGACGAGGGAGCAGGCCAAGGGGATCGTCCTCGCGGCGCAGCTGGCCTGCAACCCTGGCGACTGCTTCATCTATTCCGACCTTGGCGCGGATGTCCTCGGATGGGTCGTCGAGACGGTCAGCGGACAGGGCCTGGACCAGTTCCTCGCCGAGCGTGTGTTCGGACCTTTAGGTATGGCCGACACCCGCTTCAATCCGGCACCCAGCCTGGCGTCGCGTATCGCGCCGACCGAGGTCAGCCCGCCGCGCGGCTACCCGCTCAAGGGTGAGGTGCACGACGAGAATGCGTTCGCCCTCGGCGGCGTGGCGGGTCATGCCGGTCTTTTCTCGACGGCCTCGGACCTCGCCGTTTTCGCCACGATGATGCTGAACGGCGGCGTGTACGAAGGCGTTCGGATCGTCAGCGACACAACCGTCGCTCGCTTCACGGCCCGGACATCGGGCACGCGCGCGCTGGGCTGGGACACGGCCGATGGCGATGGTGGTTCCGGCGAGATCCTGTCGTCGCGTGCGTATGGTCACACCGGGTATACGGGTACGTCGCTCTGGATCGACCCGGACCGCAACATGTTCGTGGTGCTGCTGACCAATCGGGTCCACGCCGCCCGCGCGCGTCGTCCTGAGAGGGTGATCGCCGACGTCCGCGCCGACCTGGCCGACGCCGCCGCGCTCGCGGTGATCGAGGGCCTCGACGAGATCCCGTTGATGCCCGCGACCTTCCGCTCCGATCGCGCGACGGGCTGGAACACCGCCGTCCGTCGCTCCCGCCGTTCGCGACCACGTCGCGCCAGCAAGGCCCGCAAGACGGTCACGAAGCGCGCAGTGAGCACAGCCAAGCCACGGCCAGGCACGAAGGCGACGGCCGCCAAGGCCACGGCAAGAAAGGCCCCGGCGAAAAAGCCCGTCGCGGCGAAGCCCAGGACCACGGCGCGAAAGGGATGACGTAGTACACGTCATGTCGGGCCTGATGGCGGCGTGACAGCGGCAGTGAACTTCTGCGCGGAGACCGAGCCTGGTCTCCGCGTTTTGCCTTTGCCGCCCTGATAGGGGGACACCGGCTCGCCTCCTTCAGGCGGGCTCACACTACTCGGACCGCAACGCCCGCACCGGATCGAGTCGCGCCGCTCGCCATGCCGGGATCGCACTCGCGACCAGTGTCACGAGCAGCAGCACCGTGATGGCTGCGGCATATGACAGCGGATCTGCGGGTGACGTTCCGTACAGGATGGACCGCATCGCGCCCGCGACGCCGAACGACAGGAGGCCACCGATCGCGATCCCCGCAACCCCGACCCGGGCGCCTGACGAGAGGATGCTGCGGATCACCAGGCCCGGCGATGCACCCAGGGCAATCGACACGCCGATCTCGCGGGTTCGCAGGGTCACGGAGTAGGAGATCGCTCCGTACAAGCCGACGGACACCAGCAGGAGCGCCGCGGTGGCGAAGATGGCAAAGATGAGAGTCGTGAGGCGCGGTTCGGCGGCTGCATCGGCCACCACGGAGGCGAGTGTCCGCAGGTTCGCGATCGGGACGAGCGGATCGATGGCCGAGAGTTCGCGGCGGACGGCGTCGATCAACGGACCGGGGTCGCCCTCGCCGCGCACCGTGATCCACATGGCCCGCCAGGGGAATTGCGCGTGGGCGAAGTACATCGTCGGGCCAGCGGCCGAGTCGGGAGACAAGAGCCGCGCTGCGCCAACGACTCCCACGACGGTCACCGTGTTGCCGCTCACCAGTGTCAGCCGGCGCCCCACTGGATCCTCTCCCGGCCAGGTCGCCGCGGCCAGCACGTCGTTCACGATGACGCTGCGCTCCGTGGCGAGGTCCATTCCCGGATACAGGCGATCCTCGGCGCCGAACGCCCGGCCCCTCAGTAGTGGGATGCGCATGGCCTCGAACCATCCGGGCGTCACGGTGCGCCACGATGTCCCGTGGTATCGGTCCCTGCCCTCTGCTGCGCGCTCGGCGCGGATCACGTCCATTGCCGTGTTTCCGCCGGTGAAGGGCAGGAGGTTGGCCGCGCCTGCCGCACGCACGCCCGGCACGCCCCGCAGTCGCTCGAGGGACACCCCGACGTACCCCACGATTCGCTCGGCGTCATACCGATTCGCGGGGAGCGCAACGCTCGCGATCACCACGTGGTCCGGCTGGAAACCCATGTCGGCACTCGTCAGGCGCTGGAATGAGGCGCCCACCAGGCCGGTCGCAACGAGGAGCACCGTAGCGAGCGCGAGCGAGGCCACGAGGAGTGCCTCACGCGCGCGACCGGAGTCCGCGACGCGCGTGCCGCTGCGCAAGGCCTGGTGTCCTCCTCCTCCTGACCGTCGGGCGCGACGCCAGAAAAGCATCGATGGCACAAGGCCGAACACGAATGCGGCGGCGATCGATGCCGCGGCCGCGAACGCGAGCACCGTGCCGTCGAGGGAGAGGTCAGAAAGGCGCCCGATCGACGCCGAACCAGTTCGGCGGATCACCGGGAGGAGCAGCGCCGCGAGGGTGGTGCCCGCGAGCGCCCCGGCTCCAGCGAGCACCCCCGCCTCAATCAGCAACTGGCGCACGATACGCCATCGGCCCGCACCGAGCGCGGCCCGCACGGCCATCTCGCGATCGCGGGCCGTGACCCGCACGAGCAGCAGGTTCACGACGTTCGCGCAGGCCATCGCAAGGAGGAGAGCCACGGCGCACAGCAGGACCTGCATGCGGAGGGCCAGCTGCGGTGACACGTACCATTGACGGAAGGGGCGGAGCGACGCGGACCAACCGGCGTTCTCGCGATGTTCGCTCGACAGGGTCGCCGCGACGCGCTGGAGTTCCTGCTGGGCCTGGGCCAGGGACACGCCGGGACGCAGCCGGCCGATGCCTTCCACCTTGCGGTCGTCACGCGGATAGGCGGGGTCGGGTACGTGTGGCATCCAGACGTCGGTCCGATCGGGAAAGCCGAATCCTTCGGGCATCACCCCAACGACGCGATGCGCCAGCCCGTCGAGTTCGACGCTCCTGCCAACCACGTCGGCTGCACCCCCAAAGCGACGCAGCCAGAGACCGTGACTGACCAGCGCGACGCGCACGTCCCCGCCGCGCCGGCCCTCGTCAGGCAGGAAGGTGCGCCCAAGGACCGGCGCGACGCCGAGGGTCGTAAACAGGCCGTGCGTCGCCGACGCCCCGCGCAGCTGCTCGGGTTCGCCGTCGGCCACGAATCCCGTGCTCCGTTGCGAGAACGCGTCAAGAGAGGCGAAGGAGGCCAGGCGCGTGTCCCAATCGAGGAAGTTCGACTCGGCGAGCGGACCGTCGCGGCCGCTCGGGCTGCGCTCGAACGCGAGGGCAAGGCGGTCGGCCTCTGCGAAGGGAAGCGGCCGAAGGAGGACGGCGTTGGCGATGGCGAAGATCGTCGTGGCTGCGCCGAGCCCGGTGCCGAGCGTCGCGATGGCGACCACGGCGAAATGCGGAGCCATGCGGAGACGGCGGACGGCGTGACGGACGTCCTGCTTGAACTCGCCCTGCCACTCGCGTCGGCGCCGGTGCCAATCACGGGACTCGCCAAGGTCCCTGAGCTCACCCGAAATGCTGTCCGGATCCCCGAAGCGGGCCCGGGCCGCGACGCGCGCCTCACTCGGCGTCATCCCGGATGCCAGAAAGTCACGCTCGAGCATGTCGAGGTGGTGCGAGACCTCTTCGGAAACCTCGGAACGAACGTCAGGCTTCCAGAGCAGGGCCCGCAGCTCGCGGGCAAAACGACCGAGTTCTGGCATGCGATGGTTGGGAGGACGCCGAGAAGGTAGAATCGGCATACCTAGATTATCAAGGCCTCGGGTGTCCCTCGGATGTAGTAGTTGGGATGCGTGAGGCTGGACCGCTCGGGGCAGTGCTCGGGGAGGGAGGTCCAGCTGTATGGCTGGCTCTGCGATGGCGCGTCACTGCGCGACGAAGTCGACTGCTCCCCCGATGGCGTCAACTACTTGAGGGCCTCGGACGCGACCGGATCAGGGAGTGCGCGGCCGCGGAGGCAACATGCGCGACGCCGTGGTGGACTCAATAAAGACCACGCCATCGAACTCCAGCGGCATGTCGGCCTCGAGGTCGAAGCCGTAGTCGTATGAGGCGTAGCCGATGTGCCGGAGGGGGCGCAACACGTGAAGCCAGGCGTCGCGTGCATCCACGGTGCGCAGGTCGACGACCAGGCCGACGGCGGCGGGGGGACGCCTCAGCGATCCGAGCAGTGACTCGACGCTTCCGGCAGGAGCGGGGAACGCGCGGGCCGAGATGATCTCGTGGTTGGCGAGTGAGCGAGTGCCGCTGAAGTTCCCGCGTGCGGTGAGAAAACTGAAGGCGCGGTAGTCGTGGCCGTATGATCGCGCGAGGTGGGCACCCATCTGGGCGCCGCCGTTGAAGCTGCGTGTCTTATTGCCGCCCCGGCTCACGTGGACGTCATGCGCCCACACCACAGCGCGGTCGCGTGGGTAGAGCGTGCGCAGGGCCCAGTCGAGGTTTGCCGCCATCAGGCTGTCGCGATCGGGGGAGTTGAGCGAGGCGTTGAGGCGGGCAGCCTGTGCGAAGAGCCTGGCGTCCTGCACGGCCCACTCAGCGGACAGGGTGTCGGCCGTCGTGCGGGCAGCGGCGAGCCATGCGCCTCGACGTGCGGCGACGAGTTGCTGCACCGAATCGGCGGCGCGCAACCACCCGACGCGTACGGGCTCCTCGACCTGTGGCGTCGCGAAGGACGCCTGCGCGCGATAGGCACTGGTCAGGCGCTCGACGTCGGCCACCAGCGACGGCTCTGCACGACGCAGGAAGGCGACGAGTGAGTCGCGCGGGAGGATGTGGTCCTGCATGTCGTAGCCGACGAAGCGCACCGGGGCGCGCGATGTCTCGTTATGCGACCGCAGCCATTCGAGCAGCGCGAGCATCTCCTCGGTGTTCCAGACGCGAAACATCGTCCGGATTACGTCACGCGCGGATCCCGGGCCACCCACGACCCACGCATTGATGCGCTCCACCGCGAGCTGGTTCGCCTCGATTGCAAAGAGCGTGAAGCCGCGGCGCTCCACCAGGTGACGCAGCAACCGGTGCTTGGTGCGGAAGAACTCGCTCGTGCCATGCGTGGACTCGCCGAGGCCCACGACGCGAGCGTCGCCGATGATGCGGTCGACGAGGAGGAGGTCGGGGGCTTCGCGAACGTCGGATGGATCCACCGTGAGGACCGGCGCGCTGCGCGCCTCGAGGCGACGCCGCTGGGCCGGAGTGACTGCGGGTGCGTCAGGCGGGAGCGCCGTCAGCGGGCGACCGTCGACG
>JACMLI010000631.1 GCA_014379705.1 Gemmatimonadaceae bacterium | reverse complement strand
TTCTTGGGTGGGGAGTCAGCTCGGCCTCGCGTGCTCTACGTCGGCGATCGCGCGCATTTTCGCGCCATTCCTGTACGGAATATCACGGCCCTTGCGAAGCACCTGAGCTGCGCGACGCCGCCGGTAACCGTCACGAGCGACCACCCGCCACCGCGGATCACGAATACACCGCCATCGCCGCCGTCGTCCTCGATCAACGCGAACCTCTCCTCGTCGATCCACGACCGGCCCACGACATCGAGCACATCGAGCGCCTCCTCCGGTAGCGGCCACCGCGTCCCGCCCAGCTGCTCGGCCACGAATAACGCCAGCGATGGCCACCACCCCTCGCAGCGCTCCTCAAGGCCCTTGCGGTCCCACTCGCGCAGCCTGCTCCTCCACAGAATCTGCCCAAGTCGCACTCTGTGATGCTCTTCCATGGCTCGTGCCTCCGGCACCAGCCATAGAAAAGTCACCCCATACCGTCAGGATGGGCGCGGTCAGGGGCTTACCGCGGCGACGCGATCCCTCTCCGGCCTGCGGAATTTGGCTGGATTTTGTCGCGATTTTGGCTGGATTCGAGACAAGGCCCCGAATTCTGGCAGCTAGACCCCCTTAGCACCCCGCGTTAACCACATCACCAAAACCTCGATTGATCGCCGAACGAATCGCAAGCTGCGCCGCAAAATCAGTGTTCCGAGTGAAATGCTTTCCAGATCGGCCGCTGGCGCCAGATCGCGTCGACAAACCTGGAGAGCGGCTGCGACTCTACCAGCGCCCGCCAGCCGCGCTCGCCCAGCGGGTTCCCGCGAATATCAAAAATTTCGAGGCCTGCGAGGTTGGCTGCGCCGGCGCAGGGCCACGGCGCCATCGGGCCCGATCGCGTCGGCGCTGACCCTTCCGGGGCCGAATACACCGGATACCGTTCCCGCCGGTCGTTCCATCACCTGCGCGGTCATCTCCACCAACCGCGTCGTGAGGCGGCGGTCGCCCAGTTCTGCGTGTCCGTACTCTTCTCTTGCCCAGGCTTTTCCTGCATGATCCGCATAGGGTGGGATCGCGCATGACGCGGCCAGGGCCCCTCGACGTGGGCTTACGCATCGATGTGATCAACGGCTAGCTAGTCGCTACCCCGCCGAGGCGCTATTGTCATGTCAGTGTCGCCGACCTCAATCCTCCTCGACTTTGTGCGCCTTGACGAGGCGAGCATGCGCGCTCGCGCGGCCGACTTCTTGGCCACCATGGATCGCCGTCGCAGCGTCCGCAGCTTCGCTCCTGACCCCGTGCCCCTCGACGTCATCCGTACCGCGATCCAGGCCGCCGGCACCGCCCCGAGCGGCGCCCACATGCAGCCCTGGACGTTCTCTCTCGTCACGGACCCGGGGCTAAAGCGTCAGATCCGTGAGGCTGCCGAGGCCGAGGAGCGCGCCACCTACGAGCACCGTATGAGCGATGAATGGCGCGCCGCCCTCGCCCCGCTCGGCACGGACTGGCACAAACCCTTCCTCGAGATCGCCCCGGTCCTGATCGTGCTATTTCGCCAGGACTTCGGCGTTCGCCCCGACGGCACGCGCCGCAAGCACTACTATGTGCAGGAGAGTTGCGGGATCGCCCTCGGCCTCCTCATCGCCGCCCTCCAGCACGCGGGCCTCGCCACCCTCACCCACACTCCGAGTCCCATGGCATTCCTGGCCCGCCTGCTCGCGCGCCCGGAGAACGAGAAGCCGTTCATTTTGCTTCCCGTCGGTTACCCATCGGCGGACTGTGAGGTCCCCGACCTCGCACGGAAGCCGCTCGCCGAGATCCTTGTCGAGAATCCGGGGCCCACCAACAGCTCGATCGCGGTCGTGTCTTAGCGATATACTATTATCGACGAGTTCGTCGCCACGTGTCTCCGCACGATGAGCCTACTCTCGTCGGCGCCTATTGTGGGCCTGGCTCTACCCGGCGCCGGAATACGACGAACGACGACAATGTGACGACTGACGCGAAGCCGCGCTCGAAGCGCTGAAGGTCGCGCTGGAACTCCGGCGTCGGACCGTCGACCCGGACCAGCAAGTAGCGGGCGCCCAGCTCGTCGAACAAGACCTGCAACTCCTCCCACGTGCAGTTGTGATAGTACCAATGATAGCCGACCCCGTCGCCCAGGCGCGCGAGGTGCTGGATATCGATATCCGGCGCGGCCACTCGCAGCCCGGGCTGCACCGCCGCCTGGTCGGCCAGCCAAGCGACCACCCCGACCCGGGCGACCATCGACGTGTTCGCGGCGTGTGGGCGCTGGATGAAGTACACGAGCCGCAGCGCCCCACCCACGCCTCCGCCGAGCAGCAGGAGCACCGCGAACAGACGGCTCAGACCCGGCCGACGCGCGAGGTACAGCAGCGCTGCGAGCATTGCGAGCGCCGCCGTGAGCGCATGGCGGGTGCCAAAGTTCCACTCCGTGAACCAGGCCTTGTGGATGGTGTGCAGGGACAGGAGGCCCGCTGTAGCCAGCAGAGCGAGGAAGAGCGAAAATAGCCTGACCGGCGCGGGTCGACAGGCTCGCGGCCTCGCCAGCCGCCGTCGCAACGCGCGCCAACCGTCATACAACGCGAATGGAAGGGCCAGCGGCAGGACCAGGGCCCAGCCGCCGAAGCTGTGGAGATAGCTCGACGAGCCGACTCCGAACGCGACCGGGAGGCCCGACAGTCGGTCCAGGAGGTACGCGAACGGTCCCGCGGTAGCGACCATGATCTCCAGCGGTGGCAGGCTCGATGGCTCACGGTAGAGGTCGAAGCGCACGAGGTACACCCAGCGCGGGTCAGCCGCGAAGCCAGCGATGTGCCACATCTGGAGCCCCAGCACCACGAGGCATCCGAGCGCGAAGGCCAGCGCGGCCGGGCCGTGGCGGCGCGCC
>JACMLI010000630.1 GCA_014379705.1 Gemmatimonadaceae bacterium | reverse complement strand
GTTTGTGGGTCGATGCCGCCGGACGAGCACGCGCTCGCAGGACGCGTCGCATCGTTCGCTACGTGCTTTCGGCCCCGGTCATCGTGCTCGGTGCGATGCAGATGGGCGCCATCTATCATTGGGCCACGCGCACGGCGACGTGGTGGGCCCTGGTTCCCCTCGCCCTGCACGCGCTCGCGATCGCGCTCGCCGTCGGGCTTCCGGTCGTCACGCGGTCGTCGCGCCGGAAGGACCTGCGCGGCTTCAGGGCAGCCCTCGTCACTGGCTTCGGCGACCGCGCGTCGCGCCTGCATGCGCTCAAGGACACCGTGCTCCTCGAAGTGGCGCTGCTGTTCGCGTGGCCGCTCGCGACGACCGCGCTTGCCGGTGGTGTGTTGCGCTGGGGCGTGGGCTTCACGATCGCGGTCTGTGCCCTTGCCGTCATCTGGCCGCTGCAGCGCATCGCCGACGCCCAGCGCAGCGAAGGAGAGCGCCTGCAGGGCCTTGTCGATCGCGACGCTCCCTGACCCGCGCTACTGCGTCAGGCGTGGGGTGCTCGGCGTCATGGTGCGGGTGAAGACGAACGCGTCGAGGTGCCGGGGCCACGTGGTGGTCATCGCCAGGTAGCCTAACGGGCGAGCCGACAGCGGGGCGCTGAGCCATTCCCCGCCTGAGGGAATCGCGCGCAGGTCGAGGAAGCCGAGCGATTGCCCGCTGTCACGCCACAATCCGTCGAGGGAGGCGGAGTCGGCTGCGGCGACGGGAGCGCGCGGCACGCTGGTGCCACGGCGCGCCATACCCATCTCACCCTCGGCGGCGAGGAACCCGATGCCATACACCTCGCCGGGGAACGCCTCCGAAATGTGATGTCCCATCGGGATCATGCCGGGGGCGGGATCGTTCTGGATACCCGTGCGGTTGCGCACGAGATGCGACGTCGCGCCCCACACGATGACCTTGCGGGTTGGTGACTGCCGCACGAGCCACGCGAGGTTGGACGCCATGACGGAGTCACGCCGATTGAAGACCTCGGGGTTCTGGGTGCCGTTGAGCAGGGGATGCATGAAGCGCACGAGACCACCCGCACTCCCGAGGGCCTGTCGCCAGAATGCCGCCACGCCCAGCGATCCCTGCGACGGTACGTCGCGCCAGGTGCGACTCGTCAGGCGCCCGATGGATTGCGTCATGGCACCGATGGCGGAATCGGGGAGGGTCTTGAGCTGAGGGGGTGCCAGGCCGATCGTCGCGCGCAGTCGCGCGAGCTCAGGTTCGAGTCCGACGGTGTCGCGCTGCGCGCGCGCAAAGGCCTCGAAGTCATCGAGCTGGAAGGCGGCACGCGTCCCCGACGGCTGGAAGTCCATGCCCGCGAGTTCAAGGGGACGCTGGCCCGTGCGCTGTGCATCGAGGTACCTGAGGAGGGGATGTACCTGAGCACTGTTCCACCACAACTCGAACATGCAGCCACTGGCCGAGTCGCCGAGTGAGAGGCCGCGTTGGGCGTCGTGCCATGTGCGGTGGCAGTCGTAGAAGCCACTCTCGAAGACGAGCAGGTCGAACCCCTTCTGCTCGTGGAGGTAGCGAATCAGCCGAACCTTGGCCTGGAACGTCGCGCCATCGCCATGCGTCTGCTCGCCGAGCATGACGATGCGCCGATTCCCGATCGCACGACCGACCGGGGCGAGGTCACTGAAGTTGGTGTCTGCCGCATCGAGCGAGCGCAATGGCGCGGCGTTGGCCGCAAGCCACGCGCGACGCGCGGCGAGATCCTGTGCGTCGAGGGGCCGCAGGGCAATGACGAAAAGCAGCAGCGAGAGGAAAGTCCGAATCAAGGCAAACTCCGGGGCAAGGCGTCGCCGGAATGGTCCCTCCGATGTGGCCCGGCGTTACCGGCTGGCGAACCCTGCATAACGACTCATCACTGGCGTGACGTACCGTTCAGGGCCACGCGTTGGTACGCGGGTCTGGGCAGGACATCCTCTGAAGGAGAAGTCCATGAAGGCCCGTGTAATCCTCGCGCTCGCCACCATCGCCGTCGCCGCATGCTCCGATGATCCATCGGGCCCGGGCGTCACTGAAGGGCGCTTGCGCCTCGTGCCTGGTGTCGCCGCGCTGCCCCTTGTCGACATCATCGTCGATGGCCAGCTCAAGGCCGAAGACGTGCCCTTCGCCAAGACGTCGACCGCCATCGCATTGTCCGTGGGTTCGCACCAGGTGAAGGTCGTGGCCCCGGGCACCGCACCCACGGCTGGCGGCACCAGCGTGACCGTGAAGGCGAACGACACCACGACGGTCGTGGCCATCGGCACCGCGGCCGCGCCTAACGTGGTGATCCTTGGCGATACCGGTGCAGCGCCCGTGGCCGGCAAGGGCAAGTTGCGCGTGCGTCACCTCGCAAGTGTCACTCCCGACATCGACGTGTACCGCTCGCAGCCCGACGCGACGCCGTTCACGAAGGTGATGGATCCGTTTCCACTCGACGCCACGTCCCCCTTCCTCGAGTCGACGCCTGGCAACTGGTCGATCCGCGTGACCGTGAAGGGCGCCACCACCGTCCTCGCCGAACGCACGGATATCGCGGTGAACGCGCTCTGGGTACGCACGGCGCTGATCCTCGACCAGACGGGGGGCGGCGTCCGCATCGTCCTCGTTGGCGAGCAGTAGGAGAAGGCCTCGGGAGGCCCGTCAACCCGCGTGACGGGTCGCCCCCAGGCGCTTCCCTCGAGTGCGTCCCACCGCCTGATTTCAGGACCGTCAGAGTCCCCCGTTCCGGAGCTCCCATGCGTCCTCGTCGTCTCGCGGCATTGTTCGCTGTCCTGTGCCTCGTCGCCCCCCCGGTACGGGCGCAGGTTGGAGGCGGGCAGGGGACGCAAATCAAGGAGGGAGAGCAGTGCCCGGCGGGGATGACCGAGGTCCGGCCCCGGAGCTGCCAGGCTCCCACCATGCCGGCGCCGAGCATCGTCGACTACCGGCCGCGCAATACGCTCAGGGCCCCTGCGCATCCGGTGCCGAAAGCGAAGTACCCGGTCATCGACTATCACGGACACCCCGGTGGCAACCTGATGGGGAGTCAGGAGGGCCTCGACAACCTGGGAGCGGCGCTCGACGGGATCAACGTCCGCATGATCATTTCGGCGGGCAACACGTCGGGCGACCAGCTCAAGCGCGTCGTAGACCTCGTGAAGGCGTCGCCGAAGATGAAGGATCGTGTTCGCATCCTCACCGGCATCGACCTTCGCAGCGTTGGTAGTCCGGGGTGGGCCGAGAAGGCGATCGCACAGATGGAGGCCGATGTCGTGGCAGGCGCCGTGGGCATCGGGGAGGTCGGCAAGGGCTTCGGCCTGTCGACGAAAAAGGCCGACGGTACGCGACTCAAGATCGACGATCCCGCGCTCGATCCGGTGTGGGCCGCCGCGGCGCGCCTCCGCTTGCCGGTGTTTGTCCACACGGCGGACCCCCCGGAGTTCTGGCAGACGATCGACTACAACAACGAGCGCTGGCTGGAACTCGCACTCTTTCCGGGGCGTCGCTATCCGGCGGAGCAGTATCCGGCGTTCGAGCAGTTGATGGAGGAGCGTGACAACATGGTCAAGCGCAACCCGAAGACGACCTTCGTGATCGCGCACATGGGGTGGCACGCGAACGACCTGGGTCGGTTGGGCAAGATGATGGACGCGATGCCGAACCTGATGACTGAAGTCGGGGCGGTGCTCTACGACATCGGCCGCCAGCCGCGCGCCGCCCGCGACTTCTTCGAGAAGTACCAGGATCGCATCCTCTTCGGGAAGGATTCCTTCCAGCCGGAGGAGTATCCGTACTACTGGCGCGTGTTCGAGACGCGCGACGACTACTTCGACTACTACCGGGACTACCACGCCTTCTGGAAGCTTTACGGCATCGACCTGCCTGACGAGGTGCTGAAGAAGGTCTACTACAAGAACGCGCTGCGCATCACGCCGCGGATTTCGGCGGAAGGGTGGCCGAAGTAGGCGTATAGGGCGTATAGGGCGTATGGGCGTTTCACCCGCGCTCCGGCGAAGGCCGGAGCCCCGTGTCGTTCTGACCGCAAGGACGCTGGGCACGCTGCCCCCGGCTTACCGCGTGCCGGGCCATGCTTCGCAGCTGCGACGGCTAGTCGCTCCGCAGTGCCACGCTGGGATCGACCCGGGAAGCGCGTAACGCTGGATACCAACTCGCCGCGAGCGCCACGAGCACCAGCGTCAGCGCGACAAGGATAAACACCCCCGGATCCCCTGGCGAGACGTCGAAGAGCAAGGGCTTCACGAATCGCCCAGCCCACCATGCCCCGGCCACCCCGAGGGCGACGCCGATGCCGGCGAGTCGCAATCCGTCCACCACGACGAGACGCACCGCGTGCGACGCCTGGGCGCCGAGCGCGCGACGCACCCCGAGTTCGTGCGTGCGCTGGGCCACGTTGTACGCGATCACGCTGTACAAGCCGATCGCGGCCAGCAACAGCGCCATTCCCCCAAAGATCGCGAACATCGTCGCGCCGAGCGCCCACGAGCGCTTCTGGCCACCCACAATGTCGACCAACGGCGTCGGCACCACGTACGACACCCCGGGCATCTCCCGCTGCAACCGCTGGCGCACGGCGTCGGCGCGTTGCTTCGCGCTGCCCTTCACGCGCACGAACATGCCCCCGTTCTGCGGACTGAACTGCATCGCCGGGAGGTAGTAGTAGAACGCCGAGTCGGGGACGAGGCTCCGCGACTTGATGTCCTCGGCAATGCCGACGACTTCGGTGCACGGCATCGTGTCGCGATTGAGCCGCACACACTGCCCGATGGCGTCACGTCCGGGCCAGAGCACGCGTCCCATCGACTCGCTGACCACGAGGACGCGCGCAGAATTCCCGACGTCGGTTTCGTTGATGCCACGACCGCGCAGGATGCGCGTCCCCATCGTGGCGAAGTAATCGCTGGTCACGGCATTCACGCTGAATGAGCCGAGCTTGCTCACCGTATCGATGCCCTCCACGAACAGTCCGACCTGCCATGTACTCCAGAAGGGCACGCCGGTCTGCAGGCTCGCGTGTTGCACCTCCGGCATGCCCTGGGCCGCGGCGAGCAGTCGCTCGCGCAACGCCACCGTCTGTGCGCTGTCGAGCTTCACCCCGCGCATCTGCAGGTCGACGAGCAGCACCGGATCCACGTCGTAGCCGAGGCGCAACTGACTGACGTTGACCAGGCTGCGCACGAACAGTCCAGCACCCACGAGCAGGATGACCGACAGGGCGCCCTGCAGGATGAGGAGCGACGTCCGGGCCGTGGACGCGCGATACGTCCCTTCGCGCGAACCCGACTTCAGGTCGGCCGTGAGGTCGGCGCGGCGCGCCTGGAAGATCGGCGCAAGGCCGGTCAGCAGCCCGACGATGATCGTGGCACCGGCCGCAAACAACACCGTCCGCGAATCGCGGAAGCCGGCCGCGGCCTCGCTCTTCTCGAGCAGGAAGGTGCGGAGTGCCGCGCCACCCCAGTGCGCCAGGAGCAACCCGATGACCCCGCCGATCGCCGCGAGGAGGAGGCTCTCGGTGACGAGTTGCATGACGAGCCGCCCGCGGCTCACACCTAACGCGATCCGGAGCGCGATCTCGCGTCGGCGACGCAGCGCGCGCGCGAGCATCAGGTTCGCCACATTCGCCACCGCGATCAGCAGCACGATCACGGAGACGCCGCCGACCCACGTCGCCACCTTCGCCACGCTGGACGCGTTCGGCCCGCGGTCAGAGAGGATCGAGCCCACCTCGGCGCGCGGCTTGGCGACCTCGATGGGGTCCGTGCGCCGCTGCTCGATGGCCATCTTCTCGTAGCTGCGCCGGAACGCCTGGCTGAGGTCTGCATTTGCCCCCTCGATGGACACCCCGGGGCGGCGACGCACGATGGTGGACATCCATCCCCAGCTGTAGGTGTCCCACCAGTTGCCGGTGCGCGGCTTGAAGCCCGTGGCCGCAGCGAAGGCCGTGAGCGGCAGGTACGCCGCCGGTGGTTTGTCTGCCCAGAGTCCGACGAATGCCGATGGCGCAACGCCGATGATCGTGTACATCACGGGGCCGATCTGGACCGCCTGGCCAAGGACATCGGTCCGCCCGCCGTACTTCGTCTGCCACAGGGCGTGGCTCAGCACCGCCACGGCCGTCCCTTCTGGTGGCCGATCCTCGGCTTCCGTGAAGTAGCGTCCGAGCGCCGGAGGCGCGTCGAAGAATCCGAAGAAGTTTGCGCTCACCACGCCGATGGGCATCTCGCGAGCATCCTCTCCCGTTCCGACCGCAAGAGGGCGATCGCTGTATCCGGCCACCGCCGAAAAAGTCTTCGTGAACTCGGCGAGATCGCGATACCGCGCGAACTGGCCCCCGTTCGCCGCGCGTTCCGTGCCCCGGAAGGTCGAGAACAGGTAGGTCCGGTGCGCCGTGTCCGGGTCCTTCATCAAGGGCGGCGGTCGGAAGAGCAGCCGATCGACGATGCCGAACATCGCCGCGTTCGCGCCGATGCCGAGGCCGAGGGTCGTCACCACCGCGATCGCGAAGCCCGGCTTCGTCCGGAGCCCGCGGAACGCGTACTTGAGGTCGTCGAGGAAGGCGGCGTAGAACATGGCCCTTTGACACGCGTGGGCGGTGGAGCGTTGGGCCGGCGCACCTTGAGCTGCCGGCGATCACCGGGCAACCCTTGGGGTCACCGGCCCGCGGAGCAACCAATGGTCACGCTGCCGTGGCTCGCGAGAGGCCCACGCCCGCCGTACTTTTCGGCTCCCGTCCTGCCCTCACCGGCGGAGGCACACGAGTGGATAGCGATCTTCGCGAGGAACTGCAGGAGGCGCTGAGCCCCGCATACACCCTCGAAGGTGAGCTACCGGGGGGCGGGATGAGCCGGGTGTTCGTGGCCACCGAGACCGCGCTGGGGCGCCGGATCGTGGTGAAGGTGCTTCCTCCGGACATGGCGGGCTCCTGCAACGTCGAGCGTTTCCGCCGCGAGATCCAGCTTGCCGCGTCGCTGCTGCATCCGCACATCATCCCCCTCCTCAGCTCCGGCGAGGCCGGCGGGACCCCGTACTACACCATGCCGTTTGTCGAAGGGGAATCGCTGCGCTCGCGGCTCTTTCGCGACCACCGGCTCCCCATCGAGGAAGCGCTGCGACTGACGCGGGAAGTCGCGATGGCGCTCGACTATGCACATCGCCGCGGCGTGATTCACCGCGACGTGAAGCCCGACAACATCCTGATGCATTGACGGGCATGCCCTCGTGACCGACTTCGGGATTGCGCGGGCCATCCAGGCGTCCGCCAGGGGGTACGCGCTCACCATGGTCGGTGCGGCGATCGGTACGCCGGCCTACATGAGTCCCGAGCAGGCCGGGGCGGACCAGGAGCTCGACGGCCGCAGCGACGTGTACTCCCTCGGCTGCGTCTTGTTCGAGATGCTGACCGGGCAGCCTCCGTTCACCGGGATGACCGCGGCGCGCGTGATAATCCGGCACAACACCGATCCGGTGCCTCGCGCGCGCACGATGCGTCCCGAGGTCCCCATCGCCGTGGATGAGCTGGTGCATCGGGCACTCGCGAAGCACCCGTCGGAGCGTTTTGCCACGGCGGGTGACCTGGTGACCGAACTCGAGCGACGCGACATCGCGCCGACGACGCGATGGACCGGCGTGTTCGCGACGAGTGCGGCCGAGGTGGCGCCGACGTCGCTTCCATTCATCGCCGTCATCCCGTTCGACAACATGAGTGCAGATCCGGAGAACGAATACTTCTCCGATGGCATCACCGAGGACATCATCGCCCAGCTGTCCAAGGTGCGCGGGTTCCGCGTCATGTCGCGCACCTCGACGATGCGCTACAAGGGGCAGCGTCCCGGCGTGCCCGAGATCGGTCGTGAGCTCGGCGTCACGCACGTGCTCGAGGGGAGTGTGCGACGTGCGGGCGCGCGGCTTCGCATCGTGGCGCAGCTCATCGACGCGCGCACCGACGAGCACCTGTGGGCGGAGACGTTCGATCGCGAGATGACCGACGTCTTCGCGATCCAGACGGAGGTTGCCGAGAAGATCGCGGAGGTGCTGCACGCGCGATTGAGCCCGACGGATCGCTCGCGCCTCGCGCGCAAGCCCACCGACGACATCGAGGCGTATCACCTCTACCTGCTTGGCCGGCACTACTACAACAAGGTCACCGCGGCGGATTTCCAGCGGGCGGTCGATCACTACCGGCGCGCGATCGAACGGGATCCGGGCTATGCGCGCGCCTACGCCGCGATCGGAGAGGCGCAGCTGTACCTCGGCCTCGGCTACTGGGGCATTCGTCCCCGGGACATCGTGCCCGATGGGATGGCGATGGCGATGAAGGCGCTGGAGCTCGATCCCGACAGCGCGGAGGCGCATGCAACCCTCGGGTTGTGCTGCCAGTGTTACCGTCACGACTGGGCGGCGAGCGGCAGCGAGCTGTCCCGTGCGGTGGAGCTCAATCCGAGCGCGTCGATGATCCGGGTCTACTACGCGATGCACCTGTGCGCCGTCGGGCGCTTCGATGAGGCACTGCGGCAGCGCGACGTGGCGTGCCTGCTCGATCCGGGGGCGATGGCAGTGCGTGGCAACGCCTGCTGGATCCTGCACCTCGCCGGCCGGACGGAGGATGCCATCGCGGATGGCCGGACGCTGCGTGAACTGGAACCCGCCTCACCGTACGCTGCCTTCTCCCATGGGTTGGTGTGCAGCCAGGGCACCAATCAGGCCGAGACCATCGAGGCCTTCCGGGATGCGGTGCGCCTGTCGGGTGGCGTGTCCCTGTACGTCGTGATGCTCGCCTACGGCCTGGCGCACGGCGGGCAGCACGACGAGGCACGCGTGCACCTTGCCGAGCTGGCGGAGCGAGGCAAGACGGAGTTTGTCTGGCCGATGGGGCTGGCCATGGCGTACGGCGCCCTCGGCGAGGAAATGGTGGCCCTCGAGCACCTCGAGCGTGCGTACGAGGAACGCGTCGGCTGGATGCAGCTGATGGCCCGCGAGCCCATGCTCGAGCCGCTGCGACACACCGCGCGCTTCCAGGCGCTGGTTCGGAAGGTCGGGCCGGCCGAGGCGCTTCTGGCGTAAAAAAAGGACGCGCGGCTCCGGCCTTCGCCGGAGCGACCACTATGGCCGAACGGTCACGCGAATGATGCGGTCGAGGCGCGGATATGTCCGATCCATGAACGTGTTCCCTCCGCGCTCGAGCGGCCCCTGCTTGCCCTGCCGCACCCCGCCTCCCGACTCCTCGCCGTATCCGGCGTACAAACTGTCGACAACCGACATCCCCTCGATCACGGTGCCGAGGACCGTGAAGGGCTCGACGTCGTTGCGCGCGTTGTCAGCGAGGTTGATGTAGACCTGCGTATTGCGCGTGCCGGGCTTCCCCGGCCCTTCATAGGCAAACGCGAAGGTCCCGCGGCGATTGGTGGAGCGGGGCGGGTCATCGGCGAGGTAGCGCCCCTTCCATGCGGCGTTCACCGACGAGTCCCCGTGCAGTCCCCATTGGGCGATGTAGCCGGCGCGCACGCGGTGGAGGCGGGTATCGTCGTAGTAGCCGAGTCGCGCGAGGTTGTAGAGCCGATCGACGCCGATCGGCCCCCAGTCGCGCTGCAGTTCGAGGACGAAGGCGCCGCGCGTGGTCTCGAGGCGCAGCCTGGACACGGGTGGGGCGGGACGCGTCCACTCGGCGTGGGAGGGATCGAGGAGG